>JAJAYU010000050.1 GCA_026786125.1 Chamaesiphon sp. | reverse complement strand
GTGATGGTGTTTTTGTGCGATCGATGGCGGGAGTTTCCCCTATACACGTGCATCGATTTCATCGAAGATCAGCGTACCTGCGCCACCATTATTTGAAAAGCAGGCTTTGAGGGCAAGCAGAAAACGACTCATTTCCCCACCGGAGGCAGTCGCAGCGAGTGGTTGGAGTGGTTCCCCAGGATTGGGGCTGAAGTGGAAATTGATGCTGTCACTGCCAATCGAGGTTGGTGTCTGGGGGGTAATTTTGACTTGAAACTGAACTTTGTCCATCGCCAGGGGCTTGAGTTCGCCAATTAGTTGTCGTTCCAGACTGGTGGCGGCTTGGTGGCGAAGAGTAGTTAATTCTTGGCAAGCTTGGGCTAATTTAGAGTGAGCGTCTTTAGCTTGTTGTTCTAACTGTTCGAGGGATGTTCCTGCCCCTGTGAGCTGGTTGAGTTCAGTTTGGATACTGAGTTCATATTCGATCGCATCCGTCAGGCTGGAGCCATATTTGCGGCAAATCAGCTTGAGAGTGCGAATCCGATCTTCAATTTCAATTAATCGATCGGGATCGGCTTCGAGCGCATCACCATAATAATTTATTTCCCGTCCAGCTTCAGTAATTTGGGCGAGGGCATGGCTGACGAGATCGAGGGTAGATTGGAGGCTAGGATCGATATCTACCATCTCAATCAGGGTTGATTCAGCTTGTCCTAACAGATCCGCAACGGCGATCGGTCCACCTGTATCATTTTGATAGAGTAATTGGTAAACGGCGTAGCTCTGTTGCTGAAGATCGACGACATGGCTTAAGCGTTGACGTTCGGTTTCGAGATCGCTCAATTCGTCAGGTGTTGTCAAGCCAACTTCGGCAAATTCTCGCGCTTGGTATTCGAGCAAATCCAGCCGCTGGAGCCGTTGCTGTTCGTTTTGTTGGCGATCAAGCCAGGTTTGATAAACTTGAATGTAGGCGGTAAACAGGACAGCAATACTATCCCGCTGTTGGAGCAAGTTTGCACCCCCATACAGATCTAATAGCTCCCGTTGGTGAGTAGTATTGGTGAGTTGAATCGTTTGTCCTTGAGCCGTGATCTCAATCAGTAGTTCGCGCAATTCTTGGGTAAGCTGACGATTGCAAATCGCACCATTGACGCGCATCCTCGATCGCAAATTAGTACCATTTAGACTCAATTCCCTACTGCAAATCACCGTATCATCTACCAAGTCAAACTGTCGATCGACTAGCCATTGGCGCACTCGATCGGTAAGATCGAAGGTACCCTCAACGATCGCTTTTTCCATCCCCGTCCGGATCATCCGTGGTGTGGCTTTACCACCCAATATTAGATCGATCGCATCCAAAATAATCGACTTTCCCGCCCCAGTTTCACCAGTCAGCACATTCAATCCTGCCCCAAATCCTAGTTCTAGCTCATCAATGAGGGTAAAGTTTTGAATGTGGAGTGAGAGTAGCATTTAGGAATTAGTGGATAGTGGATGGTGGATGGTGATTGGATAACAGATTGAAGATGGGACGCTTGCGTCCTCAACTAGACTATTCACTATCCACCATTCACCATTCACCAATTTGAAGATTCCGCTGGATGATGGAAGCCGCAAGGAGAGACAATGAACTAAAGTAGTGAAGCATCTCTAACCCCGACATTGATTTTGCCATGAATGAGCCAGACAATTTCCCCGTGATGAATCCCTCAGCGATTCAAGTTGGTGGACAAGATTTACCAAACTTGAAAATCTATGGCTATCAAGTATATGAGAAATTGTCTGAGCAGATCGACGCAGGCAGAGTCAGCTATCTGGGTATAGATATTAGTTTAGATCGGTTAGTGGTGATTAAAGAGTGGCGAAAAATTCCAGGGCAGACACCACCACTAGACTATGATAACTATCTACCAGAAATCAATCGTTTACAACAACTCGATCATCTTAGTATTCCCCGTTATCTAAATTCTTTTGCAACGCCAACGGGATTCTGTGTTGTGAGAGAGTATCAGTCGGGGATCTCCCTAGCAGAAGTAGGCGATCTCCCAGCTTCGGATATTCGACTAGTAGCAGATGCAGTATTGAAGATTCTAAGCGATCTTCATCAGTTAACACCAGCGGTAATTCATCAAAATATTAAACCAGAGAATATCATCTTCATTAGTGAGCCAACATTGAAGATCTATTTGGTCGATCTTGGCTTAAATCCGGCTAGAAGTGCTCATGCTAGCATAGGTAAACCTGGATTTATGCCACCAGCAGAGTTCTTTAATCAGAGTCACACTTCAACTTCTGATATTTATAGTTTAGGCGTATCATTGATCTGTCTACTTACGGGTACAGAGACAGCTCACGTCCAAGATTTGTTTGATAGTAATAATCGAATCCAATTCCAGCAGTTCTTACCACCAAATACAGATCCACAACTAGTTAAGTCTCTAGAAATGATGGTTGAGTCTAGACCTCAAAATCAGACTATCAACCCAAATGTAATTGTTCCAGCCAAAAGCCATCGCCCCAGTTCTAATCAAGCTCTAGCAGAGCTAAGAATGAGCTTAGACAGTATATCAGAACCCAAGCAGAAAAAAATCAACTGGGTCAAATGGGGCATTGGGATTAGTGTATTGCTTGGTTTAGGATTACTTACTCGCCTGTTCATCTTTCCTGATGATGGTGAGCCTAGTCCCGCCCAAATTGCCAAGAATCAAGTAATTGCTGAAAAAGCTAATTTTGCCGCATCCGATCGAGGACAATTACTCAAGGAGAAACGCTGCCCTAATTGTAACTTCAGCTATCAGAATTTTGCTAAAGCTGAATTATCCGGTGCGATCGTTTCTCAATCTACTTTTAATGGTGCTGATTTTTCCCAGGTTAACATGAATCTGGCAATTTTTAAAGATGCTGATTTGAGTGGAGCTAATTTCACGAAAGCAAATCTGCAAAATGCGGCTTTTTATGGTGCTAAATTTATGGGTACAAATCTAATTGGGGCGAATATGAGTAAGGCAAAATTAGTCTATGCCAAGCTTAAAGGAGCTTGGTTGCGTGATGCTAATCTCACTAATGCCGACCTGAAGTTTGCCGACATTCAGCAGGTAGATTTAACTAGTGTTAATCTGACAGGAGCAGATTTGAGCAATGCCGATTTGTCATACGCTAATCTCCATAAAGCAATCTTAACTGGTGCCAGATTAGATGGCACAATTTTGACTGGAGCAACTATGCCTGATGGGTCAACACATCCTTAAATTAGTGAATAGTGAATAGTGAATAGTGAATAGTGTTAGATGGCTTAAATTTAGCTTAAACAATAGTGGACTTATTTATGCGGCTCTGTACTAGCTTATTTCCCAGAGTTTAACTGTTGGATGTAATTGACTTCTGCTTGCCAGTATTCTGGTAATGTATCCCAAGGATTTTTGTTTGGAGTATTGGTACTATCATTAGTGATATAGATATAACCAAGATTATGTTTGATTGCTCGATCAAGTGTACTTTTCATCAGCTTGCGATTGGCTGTGGTGTGTACTAGTGCTGCAAATTTTTGAGATGGATAGTTTTTTTGATACTTTGCTGGAGTATAGCTATTCCAGTTTTTTTGATAATTTTCAAAGGTGATAATTGTATCTGCAACTCCTTGGCGAATATAATTTTCTTCTAAGTTTACCCCTGGATTAATAATGACTTTATAAGCAATAGATTTAGACTTTATATATTTATATAGTTGTTGATAGTAGCTTACTTTTTCTGTTGAGCTAGCTGCTTCATCAATAAAGATGCCATCAACCTTAAAGTACTTTGTATAAAGATCGATATCTGTTTTGACCGATTGAATATCTCGTTTACTATAATTGCTTGGAACATAGCCAACGATTTTTATTCCTGCTTGACGTAGATCTTTAATACCCTGTTGATAGTCTATATTTGGAGGGGCATTATTCGGACCGCTATTTGGATTGATAATTGCGACGATCGATATTTTTTTGCAGCAACTATTACTTGCTTCCATGTATACTTGTTTTTATCATACCAATTGGGATAGATATATAATGGTAACAAAATCTGGAGCTTAGGATGGCGATTTGATCTGGTGTTCAAAATCTTTTGCTCAGGTACACCCCATGTTGGATTGATCGGCAAGCAATTGCTAACCAGAACAGTTGTTAAGATCCAACCTAATTTTACTGTCGGTATATTTTTTAACCACTGATAGATCGAAGACATACTTGATAATTTTGGGACAGGAAAAGCGTAAGATAATAGTAGTCGATCGTCTAAACTCATGAATAGAATCCTAGAGCCAGAAGTAATGGATACATGGCTGGAAGCAACAGCTTATGATGCAATGGACTTTGAATCGGTTAATACTGCCTTTGCTACAGATGCGATCGATCTAGATCCTCATGCTATCAAAATTTTGGATGTTGGTACTGGCACAGCTAGAATCCCGATTCTGATGTGTCAACAGCGACCTCAATATTTAATTACAGGTATAGATTTGGCACAATCGATGCTGATTATCGGTCAACGGAATGTAGAAGCAGCAGGATTAAATCAAAGAATTAGATTGGAGCGGGTAGATTCTAAACGAATGCCCTATCCAGATCTAGAATTTGATATGGTCGTTTCTAATAGTTTAGTTCATCACATCCCAGATCCACTATCATTTTTTCAGGAGATCAAGAGATTAGTCAGACCAGGTGGAGCAATCTTAATTCGAGATCTGATTAGACCAGAAAGTGACTATATTGTCAATCAATTAGTTGCTAAAATTGGTGAGAACTATGACACTCATCAACAGCAGTTAGTTCGTGACTCACTCAATGCAGCACTAACATTGGTGGAGGTACAGGAGCTGATCGATCAAGTCGGACTCGAACAAGTTAATTTAACTCAATCTTCTGATCTACATTGGACAGTTAAACGAAATAGACTATAAATTATCAAACATAAATTATTAATGATTAAACTATTAGATCGAAAACTTTGGTTAGGATTGATGGTGATAATTGGGCTGACCATATCCCTAGTAAATCCATTAATGTCATTTTCTCAATCCCTACCAACCAAGCCACTTAGGGAAATTAGAGGGGTGTGGATTACGAATGTTGATAGCGATGTTCTATTTACACGCGATCGATTGGCAACTGCAATCAAAGATTTACGAGCATTAAATTTTAATACTATCTACCCAGTTGTTTGGAATTGGGGCTATACAACTTATCCTAGCAAGGTGGCTAAACGAATCGTTGGCAGTAGTTTCATGCCCAAGAAATCAGCCGGAATATTAATCAATCGTAAGTTGAATTCGAGCGAAGGATTAGAAGGGCGAGACGTACTCCAAGAAATGGTAGTGCAGGGGCACAAACAAGGGTTAGCAGTAATTCCGTGGTTTGAATTTGGATTTATGCTGCCGGCAACTATCGATCCGGCTGGCTCAGATTTTGCCAAACTTCATCCTGATTGGCTGACTCAAAAACAAGATGGTGGATTGCTG
>JAJAYU010000049.1 GCA_026786125.1 Chamaesiphon sp. | reverse complement strand
TTCAATCCTTGCCTACCTAAGCAAGATTGAAATATTGGTTCTCTACTTAATATGCCCAACTAGCGATCTTTTATTACTTCGTTGCTACAGATTGATTCATCAGGTTGCCGTCAAGAATGCCAATGTATAGAATGAATTGCCATTGAACTCAAACTCATCGATGATCTCTAAATTGAGTTTGCGGGTATGGGCTGCAAACGATCGCTCATTGATTTTATTGATAAAAGTCACCCCAACCAGAAACTTGGGGGCAAAACTCGATCGCATTAAATCAAATAATTCAGGGAAAATCTGACTACCTCGACTAGATTGATCGATACAAATTGGCCCATACTGAAAGCTATTATCTACAGTTAGCTCTCGATTCTGAAATCTCAGCTTAGACATGCGATCGATCATCACTTTGAAGATTTCCCATTGCGAGAAAAATTTCCAATCACCTGCAAGTAAATACCCAATAATTTGCTGCTCACTTTCTGCCACAAACACCCCATTCTGGAGCAGTAGTAGTCGCAACAACTCACTAGAAAAAGGCGTTGTCACAAACCCACCAGGTAATGCTGTCGCAGCTAAATTGCTATAAAGATTGCAAGCCTGAAGATCGAGGATACCTGTAAAATCTGAGGCAAGAGCAGTTCTAATAATTGGAGACATTTAGGAGGAAGTGGATAATAGAGAGAGGATAGTATCACTAGCAAAGCTCAAAATCATAGTAATTTCTGATGGATAATTAGCACATTTACCCATATCCAGCCTAGAATTTTATGCGCGTTGGTTCGACTATTTTGACAATTTTATCGAGTGGTTGCTTGCGTTTTTTACCTGAAAATACATTAACTTGATAGACGATCGCATTGGTAATATCTAAAGCTGTCATCCAGCCACTTTTCTGATGATAGGCTCCCGTTTCAATATTCAACCAACCTGGCCCTTGGGCGATTTCGCCTGGACGCACACCTGGTAAAGTAAACGTAATTGTGTGTCCGGTGATGATGATTTTATCAGGAAAATAGGGGAATTGATTGCCGAGAAATTTTTCACGGATCCAGCAAAATTGGTCGTTATCTTGCTTGTCGAGGGAGCGAAAGGGATCGACTCCGGCGTGAACTAAAAAGGTGTCACCTAAATCAATATAAGATGGCAAACTGGCAAACCAATCTAGATCGCCTTGGGGTATTCCGGCATCACCATAACTTTGGAGGGTAGTATTGCCGCCGGAGGGCAACCAGTGGCTCAAGGACACCTCATCAATATCCCCGTTATTAAATGAGGTGAGCAGCATCACTTCATGATTGCCCATCAGACAGGGATAATTGTGCTCTCGAATCCACTTGACTACTTGAGCACTTTTGGGGCCACGATCGATCACATCTCCCAGAAAATACACCCGATCTTCTGGGGCTGGTTTACAAAAGTCAATTAGTTGGCATAAGCCATCAAAATGACCATGAACATCACCAATGGCGAATTGTCGGGGCTTGGTGCTGTTCTTTTTTTGAAACAAATTAAACATAGAGCAATTGTGGCAGATGTGGGGTCATTCGGATCGGAGATGGATATGCCTCAGCCGTGGAGTTACAAATCGGTATTGTTATTATGCACAATTTGATCGAAAATAACTCCATTTTGACGTTACTTTTTTAATATTGCTGGGGGAGGGTGGGAGTTAGGAGTTGGGAGTTTGTTGGGATAATCTCAACTGTAGATAATCGGATATTGCTAATTTGATTTGTAATACTGTGCCATTTTTGAAACCTAGCTATCTCACCGTCTCCCCGTCTCCTGTACCCAGATTCAGCAACGCCGATAATCGAGTTGTGGGATTCGTTTTTAATTCCACCTCAGGGGAACGATTTGGGGATAGTTGTTTCCGCCAGTTTTCGAGCAAATCTGGATGAAAAAAGGCGACAATGATCGTGATAGCTGCTAATAAACCTGCTCCGGTGGTCAAGAACATGCCCAGATTAATCAGACGATTGAGTCCGAATTTTGGTAATGGTGGTAAATGACCAAAAACTGCCTCAGGTAGACTGACTTTGACTAATTGGCCATTATTAGTGTCAGTTGGTTGTGATACTTGGCAGGACATTAGCACCAAGGAGATATTATCATCGCCGTTGCGACCGTGTGCTAATTCTAGCCAGGATTGAACAGCATCTGCGAGAGGCAGATCGGTCGTCAGGATTCGATCTGCATAATCTTGCCACGAACTTTCGACCAAATTTCGATCGCTCAAACCATCGGAACAGAGTAATAAGATACCATCTTCGATCGCCAGAAATCGCTGGACAGTAGGTTTGATTAGTTCTCCTGATTTCATCCCCAAAGCTTGGGTGAGCGCAGTTGCATCAGCACGACGGGCACTATGCCAGGGCACATCCCGACCTTGTTTGACTTCACGAGTGGCGATATCATCATCGATGGTCAGTAGTTGACACCGTTGAGGGGTAATCCAGTAAGCGCGGCTATCGCCAACATGGGCGATATAGATTTCGTGGGAAATACTCACCCGCTTGACATTTCGCATCCGTTGGTTGACTTGAACTGCCATCACCATTGTCGTCCCCATTCGCCGGAGGTCTACCCGTTCCTGACTTTGATTTTCGGCGGTAATGGTATTATTTACTACTCGAACGATCGCTAAAATGGTATTGCAGATTTGTTCAGGTGAGACGATTTGCTGACTTTTAAGCAAATCGGCAAATAATTCTTGGGTTTGAATTTTGAGTAGTTGCACCGCCATCTGACTAGCGACTTCACCACCTTCATGTCCGGCGACTCCATCACAGATAATCGCAATTTTCCCACCCGTCGGATCGTGTGGTAGTTCTAAGGGACTCGGATAATAAGAGTCTTCATTGTGTTGATAAACCGAACCCGCGTCGGTACCACCCGCAATCCGCCACCTTAAGGGTAATTGGGACGTTTGTTCGAGGATAATTCGATTTAGTGCCCCCGCGACATCCCGCAGTGAGGCCTTCTCTACCTGCATTTTGCTAAATATCACACCCAAACGTTCGACGATCGCTGGAGCGGCAGGTGGCAGGCTCTGGAGCCACAAGGTACCAAGCTTAGATAGGGTAACTTTATTATTTCCAGATGGGTAGTCGGGGATTAATTCACATAACCGCAGGCACCAGCCATCGACGCGCAGATTTTCCATCAGGACTAAGCTCGATAACACCCCAGTTCCTGCCAGTGGTGCCCAGAGATCGATGATTTGCCACAACCAATATGCTTGATTCAGTGGTGTGGCTGTCTCCCAAGCTTCGACCAGACTAGGTAGTAATTTACCTTCACTATTGATCGGAATATTATCTAGTAGTGGGATTTCGATCGTTTCACCCGATCTTTTAAGCGAACAAAAGCCATGAAGCTGCGGCAAATGGAGCTTGTATTGATAGAGATGAGCGTAGGCTAGAGCCTGTCGGGGAAGTGGAGATAATACTTCTGGTGGTTCTTGGGGCTTGGTATCCCGCCATAATTGTGGCGTAATCACATGATATCTGTCTTCAACCAATCTGTCAGGAGGAATCCAAGTTGCCTGCGGCTCTGCTGCCCAAAGGTAGCGAGGCATCACTGCTTGAGCGGTGGTCATAGTATACGAAATCGGGGGGTTAGTCTGTAGTTTACCCCATTATGGGAGTGTGGGGGACTAGGAGACTTGGGGACTGGGGGAAGCATCTCAC
>JAJAYU010000048.1 GCA_026786125.1 Chamaesiphon sp. | reverse complement strand
ATTGTGCCCAATGATCACTTAAAGATCTCACAAACAAAACTTAGTCGTGCCCGGTAAATCGCTCCCTCTAAACTCTGAATTTAAAAAAATCCCTACCCCCAAACGGAGATAGGGACGATCGAATCTTAACCCACCAACTCAATCCCCCGTTTACACAAAGCCTCAGCAGTCAAACCATTAAACGCCATCAACTCACCCGCACTCGCAGTAGTTTCCCCCCGCTTCCAGGCGAAAGTATCGCGCGGACAATTCGCTCGCAACATCACAGGCTCCAACATCGCAGGTGCGCCACCTGTCACGCCGATTAAGGCATTGCCGCCGAAGATTTCGTTAAACTTGGCATCGCTGAGGAAACCACCATCTGGCTCACTACAGGTATCCCACGCAACATCGGTCGGACGATACAACCGCCGTGGATTGATAATCGAAACGATTTTCGAGCCGATGCCTTCGGTTTTTAAAAATGCAGCCGCCTCAAATGCTGGAACTAGCGTCATGTCACCGATGACGGCGAAGACTACCTGCTTATCGCCAGCAAATTCTTGCAAGACTACCGCGCCATCTTCTAACCCTTGACGAGTTTGGGCGAAGGTAGTGCGGATGGGTAAGGGTGATTTACTCGCAGTAATCACCACGCCTTTATTCTGGGTGGTTAATGCCCAGTCGTAGCAGGCTTGGATGCTATTGGCATCCGTGGGGAAGAGGGGAAAAACATTACCATTCCGCATCATTGAGGCGAAGTAGGCTTCGATTTCGGGGCGTTGGTGTGTCCAACCGTTGCGCCCTTGTTCTAGTGCCCCTGCGGTGTAGAGGGTGATGGTAGAAGGGGTGGGGCGGCGCAATTCTGCCATTGCTTGGGTGACAGTTTGCCAGATGGGTAAACCATTAATCGCGAAGGATTCATAGGAACACCATAGGGTACGGGCACCCATTAGGGCGAGTCCAGCGGCGAGTCCCGCACAAGCATCTTCACTCAGGGGTTCGTAAACCTGCCCTGTGGGTGCTTGGAAGTATAAATCGTCGGTGGTGGGGTGGATAATTTTCAGGGCTTGGTTGATATTGGCAATCCCTGAAGCTTCGTTCCCATCAGCGTTGGTGACGAGGAAGTTTTTATCCTGTTGTCCGACGTAGCCAACTAATCGCCCCATTGAGGTGGTGGATACTTTGGCTTCGCCCTGGGCATATTCTTCGAGGGGGAGCGTACCGAGATTGACGACTGGTAATGTCGATTCGGTGACGGCTACTTTGGAGGATGAACCACCGCCAGCGCGTTCGCAGTTGGTGCGGACGAGTTCCCAGGCTTGGGGATGGAGGGCGCGATTTTTTAAGCCAGCGATAATTTCGGCATTATCGAGGGTGTGATGGGCATAGAGGTTATGGGATTTGGAACCTGTGGCGTGAACCCCTGCGCCTTTGAGTTGTTTGATGATGAAGACGGTTAATTTCCCACTCAGAGCAGATTTAGCGGCTTTGTCGATGCCAGCGAGGACGGCTTGAGTAAAGGCTAACCGTTTTTCGGGAGAGAACAAAGTACTATCGACATATTCACCAGTTTGATTTTTGTCGTCGAAGTCCTTAGCATTAACTAAAATAACTTCCTCAAATCCGTTACCCTGCCAATAACTCAGCATCTCCTGATTAGTCTTGGTAGACACCATACTGTGGTGTTCCTGACTATAACCATTCCATACCAATACAGGTAAGAAATTTGTCACCGTGGGGAATGCAGTATGGAAATGCTGCATGGCACTGATAATGTACGGCTCACCCAAACCACCATCGCCGACGGTGAAGGGGAATAATTTACCAGGATGTAACTTCGCCGCAGACATGGCAAAATGTTGACCTTGACCGAGTGGGCCAGCAGGGGCGAGAATACCAGGTATAAAGCCGGATAAGTGTCCGATTAGTCCATGCTTTTCGCGGAACTTGTCACGGAGTTGTTGAACAGTATCAATCCCCATTGCTTCCAGAGACCTGTCGAGAAACATAGCACTATAGAAGCCTGGGGCATGGTGTCCCACTTCAGTAATAATATTCTTATGACCAAGCATCACTAAGGAAGCATAAGCTTCTGCTTGGCTGGCGAAACCGCCTGGATGTCCCGATGCTTTACTGGCGCAGACTTGGAGCGTAAGATAGCGCAGTGCGTCGGCATAGAGCAGGGTTTGAAAGGCGGCGGCGGGATTGCTAGGATCGGTGATTCCCGTTTGTCCAGCAGCGATAACTGGCGTAGCTCCGTGAGTCTCGAAACCTGGGAACAGTTCCCCAAAATATTGAATCCCCTCGGCAAATGCTGGAGTGTGAACCGTAATAGTCATAAATAATAGTGCTAAATATTCGATCGACCTCCATTATCCGATGTCTGCGACCATTGCGGATAGTATGAGTGGTCTCGATCGAATAAATCGGACTGTAATTATTAGCGTCTATGATTCCTGCACGATCAGGTTATCGATCAAGTTAAAGTAATGGAATCCGCGATCATCTCTCCCTTATTTTCAGTGCTACTTTAAAGTTAAAAGCCTACAGCAGGAGTCTTGTAGTGATTATGTGAAACTAATTTTGGATCTTAAAATCCATTTTTCACAAAAGACCCAGAAGAGCTATTAATATCCAACGATCGAGGGATGTTGTTCAGCATCATTTGAATGTCTAATAAGTTAGTTTGTACGATTTCGAGTGCATAGCAATCAGGTAGAACTTGTTGGAATTTGCTAAATTGATAATTAGGTAGATTTTCTAATAGATATTGTTTAATTTCTTCTTTTCGCCAAAACTCTGCTTTAATCATTCGATCAAAAGCCATTACTAAATCTGATGAATTGAGATTATCACTCTTGATCGATAAGCTAAAATTATCTGCTTTCACTTCCCACCCACATAAAAATTCTAATCCATATTTAAGTGTTTGATTAATTTTACCACCTGCAAATGTCCAGTAAATAACTCGATTGGTTTCCCAGTAGATTCGATTTACTGTATGTCTACCTAGATCGGTGCGACAGTTTTTTAGCATAGTTTGAGCAGAACGATCAAGGTAAGGAATATCATCATTAGAGCTAAGAATACTCGCTATTTCTTGACAGATCTCCAAACCGAGTATATCTAGCATAAATCCGCCCCACTTTGGCTTAATTCCTTGAGGCGCAAGTATAACTTCTACTTTTCGCTCTGGATGATGAACACAGTTGGCAATCCACGCACGTCCACCTAATAGAAAACAGGTTTTACCCTCAGTTATCGTATCTACAAAATCTTGTTCTAAAGATCCAATATGCTGTTTAGTACTAGTATAAATTTCATAATTTTGTGGAGTACTAAATACTGCATATAGTGCTAAGAAATTATTACGCCCAAAAACTTTTTCTGTTTTAGTACCGATCGATAGTAGCCCACTCGTCAGATCGAGATAATTGGTAGCTATCATGTGCCTAATCAATAGATCGAACTCAGTTCTATTAACCCCCTGAAAATCAGGCACAATTGATAGTTGCTGCCAACAATCTTCAGGACTAACTGCACCGAATTGCATATTTAGAGCTAATAGCTGCTGGACTAAAACAGCCCAATTGCGATCAATAATTTGGATTGATTCCACCCACCGTTTACGGGCTAATTCTACTAAAGCGATCGCTTGTAGTAATTGAGGCAATTCATCCAGAAAAAAAGTAGTATTTGCTATTTGTCCAGCCCGTCTACCTGTACGCCCCAAACGTTGTAAAAATGAAGAAACTGTCTTGGGAACTCGATGCTGAAAAATCGCATCTAAATCTCCGACATCAATCCCTAATTCTAGGGTAGATGTACAAACAATACAGTTATCTCGACCATGTTGAAATTTCTCTTCTGCTAAAGTTCTTTCCTCTAAAGCAACAGAACTATGATGTACGAATACATTAGTTCCATAAGTTTTGAGTTGATTGGCTATTCCTTCGGAAAATGCCCGACTTTGACAGAAAAATAAACTCTTTTTTGATCGCGCCATCAAGCTGGCTTGTTCGACAAGTTCTAATTGAGAATCCTTGAAAATAATCTGGATCTCTTTTTGAATGGGGATTGGTGGTGGATCGATAATGCAACTAGGACGTTTAGATGTACCTTGCAGCCATTGTAAAATTTGATCGGGATTACCAACTGTTGCACTCAATCCAATTCGTTGAACGTCGTGATTAGTCGATCGAACCAATCTTTCTAAAACAGACATTAAATGCGCTCCTCGATCGCACCCGGCTAGAGCATGAATTTCATCGATTACTACTGCACGTAAATCGGTGAAAATTTGCGCGTGAGGTACACTAGCAGATATTAACATTCCCTCCAACGATTCGGGTGTCGTCATCAATACCGTAGTTGGATTGCGAATAAAAGCTTTTTTCTGGGATCTTGTGATATCTCCATGCCATAAAAACCGATTTAACCCAACCATTTCGGTATACTGTTGAAATCGATCAGCTTGATTATTCAGCAAGGCTTTAATCGGGGCGATGTAGAGAATACCCACTCCCAGAGGCTCCTGTT
>JAJAYU010000047.1 GCA_026786125.1 Chamaesiphon sp. | reverse complement strand
GGTATTCTCAGGGGGGCAAGCTGGGTTGATTCCTTAATTATACAGGGTTCGGGATGGGGAGACTGGCGCGTAAGTATCGGCGACGACAGCAGCATGTTATGGCTAGTCTCGATCGCAATTAAAACGTCACAGCATATTGTTCTGCATCGGTGGGTTCTGGTTCAAAATAGGGTAAACCATCTCTAATTCTGGCTTCCTCCGAATTGAGTTCAGTGAATTCATAGCCCCCATCTGTCATTGGATCGAATTCTGGTTCGGTGGCAGCTAAGTCTAAAATATTCACTAACTGGCGCAAGAATTGACGCGGTACGATTCCGACATCGCCGCCAAATCCTTCGCTGACTTTGGCTACTAGTAAATCGATGAATTCAGGGGTTACTTTCTGATTTAATTGTTTGCGTTGCTGGGTGGGATATAATTCTCGCAGTTTGAGGGCGACATCTTTTAAGCGATCGCGATCGAATGGTGTCAGGACTAATTGTGGTTGACGGGGATTGGCAAAGTTACCTGTTTTAATCAGTTTTAACCGATCGTGTAAGGGTGCTAAACCAGCTACGCCGCGATTGGTATCGAAGAATTCGGGGGTACCTGTAAACACCCAGAATAAGCCAGGATAGCGATCGGCTGCGTCACAAATTTGGCGAATGCCATTCAGGGATTTGGCGCGAATATCGGATTTCATTCGCAACATCGTTTCGGCTTCGTCAATGACGATTACTAGCCCCTTGTAGCCCGAAGCTTTGGTAATGGCTAAAATACCCTGAAGATAGTCCATCGCCTCTTTGGAGCCAATATCGCCCTTAATCCCCGCGATCCGCTTGGAGACTGCGGCGACGTTTTCACTACCGGAGAGCCAGGAGAGGAGTGCGCTGGCTTGGGCGAAATCATTTTTTTGTTTGAGGGCGAAGATCGATCGCAATACCCGCGCCATATCTTCAGGTGCCTTCCCGCCAGTGAGGGATGCTAAATCTTCTTCCAGCCGTTGCTGGACTTGGGCATCAAAATCTTCAGCTTCAGGATTTGCACCACCATCGATGGTGGCATTTTCGATCCGCGCAATCCAGCGATCGATGATAAATCCCAACGCCCCCCGATCGCATCGATCGGTTGCCAATTCCTGGACGACTTTGCGATAAACATCATCAAACCGATGGAAGTGTAAGTCGTTATCCGACACGACGACAAAGCTGGTGGCAAAGCCTTGTGCCTGGGCATCTAATAATGCCAACCGTGCCATGAAGGTTTTACCACAACCATAGCCACCCCGCAGAAATTTAAACACGCCTTCGTTATTTGCCGCTAAGTCTAATTGTCGCCTAATCTCAGCTCTAGATCGATCGATCCCGACGGCAAATGCTTCTAGTCCCCGCTCTGGCACTACACCCGATCGGAGTCGTTCAAAGATATGCTCGATATCGCGGGGGCTAATAGTCGTCATTCAGGTTTTAGCTATGAATTTGCACCGTGTGACGATTATATATTATTGATCGACACCAATCGATTTGACTCAATCTCAAGCCACGATCTCACTGAAGTATTAGATTTTTTTAACTCTACCCGTTAGATTTGCCACCATTTGGATGAGCTGATCTCGGTAAACTGGTTTAGCGAGATGGACTTGAAAGCCAGCATCGATCGCCCGTTGGCGTTCTTTGTCGCTGACGTAGGCGGTAATTGCTGCTGCGGGAATCTGTCCGCCCGCTTGGGGAGCCAAGCCTCTCACCTGACGGATCAGGGCAAAGCCATCTTGTTCAGGCATCCCAATATCTGCGAGCAGTGCATCGTATTGACCCTGGGAGGCTGCTAGAGCGGCGATCGCTGCTGTTGCTGAGCCGACGATCGTTACTGCTGCTCCCACGTTTTCGAGGATGTATTTGATCAGATCGAGAATATCCAGTTCATCGTCAACTACTAGAATTTGTAAGCCAGCCAGAGAGAGCATTTCCTGGGAGTTAGTACCGATCGCATCTCCGGCGATGGGTGCTAGATCTAGGGTGGTGTCTAAGGGGATCTGGACGATCATGGTGGTACCTTGTCCTGCGCCCTCACTCTCGGCGCGGACTGTACCGTGGTGGAGTTCGACGATATGGCGGACGATCGATAGTCCCAATCCTAATCCCTGATTGGCTTTGCTACTAGTAGAATCGCCTTGATGAAACCTGTCGAAGATATGTGGTAATAACTCAGTCCCGATCCCCTGCCCCGTATCGCTGACCTGAATTTGGGCAAAGGTTCCGACAGTGGTGAGGCTAATTTCCACTCGTCCATCTGAGGGGGTAAATTTGATGGCGTTGGTGAGTAGGTTCCACATAACTTGTCCCAACCTGTCAATATCGCCGCGCACGATTGTAGATGTGAGGTTCGCGCTGAGTTGAATCGATTTGGCTTTGGCAGAGAGTTCGACGGAAGAGAGGGCGACATTCACTACTGAGACTAGATCGAGTCGCTGCGGATTGAGGTACAATTTACCACTATCGATGCGGGACAGATCGAGCATATCCTCGATTAGTTGGGATTGAGCGTTGGCACTGCGATAGATCACTTCTAAGCCGCGCTCGATCCTAGTTCGATCTAATTTGTGGCTCTGGATTAGTTGTACCCAGCCGATAATTGCCGTGAGCGGGTTGCGAAGTTCATGGGAGAGGTTGGAGAGGAAGTCATCTTTGGCACGGTTAGCTGTCTCAGCTTCTTGGCGGGCGAGTCGCTCTTGACTAAGCAGATGTGCGCGTTCGCCTTCAAATTGCTTCTGCTCGGTAATATCCTCGATCGATAATAAAATTCGGGGTATATCGCCGACCGCATCAATCTTCAAGGCATTGAGCAGCATCGTTTTCTGGCCAATTTTGTCAAACAAATGTTCAACCTCAAAGTTTTCCAGCACTGTATCATTTGTTAAAATATCTTCGATGATCGATCGCAATCCAGGGATATTCCACTGGCCATTCCCCAGCTCAAAAATCGTCAAGCTAGCAGTTTCTAGTTGGGATACCTCAAAGGTTTCGCAAAATGCTCGATTGGCAGTATTGACGCGGAAATCAGCTTCTAGCACCAGCAGCGGTACTTGGACAGCTTCGATGATCGCTTCGGCATAATTGCGGGCGGCTTCAAAGGTGACGGCACTGCGCTTGAGGGCATCGATATCGAGTAGCACTAAGATTACGCCGTCGATCTGATTTTCGGTAGTGCGATAAGGTCGAATCCGCAGTCTGTACCAATATCCAGTTTGGGTTTGGACTTCTAGTTCTTTGACACTGAGAGTTGCTAATACTTCCAGAATTAACACTTCTAGGTCAGGAATATTCAGGTTGGTACGGATGTCACTTAATGGTCGTCCCGTATCAGTCGGAATGAAGTTGAATAAGTATTGCGCCATCGGTGTAAATCGCCGAATTCGCAGGTCATTGGTTAACATCAAAATTGGGATGTTGATACTTGCCAGTAAATTAGTTAAATCGTTATTGACTCGGTACAGTTCTGTGTTCCGCCGCCGGAGTTCTTCGTTGGTAGTACTGAGTTCTTCATTAGTTGCTTGAATTTCTTCCTTGGCAGTTTCCAATTCTTCATTTGTGCTTTGCAATTCCTCATTACTCGACAAGATTTCTTCATTCGCAACCTTTAGATCTTGATTGCTATATTCCTGCTCTTGAATCACTGCCCGCAGATACTCTTGAGTAGCTGTCCGCTCCTGAATTGCACTAGTCAATTCTTGCCCCATCCGAATATTTTCTTGGGCTAGATCGCCGACGGCGACGATTGGATCGAGTTGGGGTGGACGAGCAGCCGCACAAATTGGCGCATCTTCAAACAAGATCAGAAAGCGGCGTTCTTGAGTAGTAGGAATATTAAATGGAATTACCTGAAGATTGAATAAACTAGACCTGTCACTTTCTTCCAGGTACAATCCATTTTTAGTAACGGGCAAATTATGTTGTTGAGATTGATGAATAGCCGCGCGTAATTCGATTAATAAACCCGATGGCACCAGGTTAAATAAATTGAGATTAGCAACTCCAGGTACCAGTTTGAGATAACGATCGATCTCGCCCCGCAATTGCAACACCTGCATTTGATCATCAATTACTACTCCTGTCGGCGTATATCGATCGGCAATCAGTCGATCGACTTTGCTCTGAAGATCAAACTCTTCCGGTACCGCCGGGATCGATCGACTGCTAGGCGAATTAGATTTGATATTGGTAACTGATTTCAGGGCTGGGTAACTGCTAGGTGTAAATGAAAACGTGGACTGACTTTCGGTTGAATTCTTGGCATAAATTCGGTACTTTTTATCAACTACCTTAAACAAATCTGTAGATTTTCCCGTGCTTTCAGACGTACCGAGTAATAGAAAGCCAGTCGAATTGAGACTGTAATGAAAAATCGGCATAATTCGCTGTTGGAGCGACTCGCCTAGATAGATCAGCACATTCCGACAGCTAATCAAATCGACATTAGAAAACGGCGGATCGCTACTCAAATCTTGACGGGCAAACACACACAGTTCTCGCACTGCTTTACTAATGTGATAGCCACCCTCTACTGGATAAAAGAAGCGACGACGACGCTCTGGAGACACATCTCCCATTTGATTCTCGGCATAAATACCCGCACGGGCTGTATCGATCGCTAATTCACTAATATCGGTTGCAAAGATCTGAATTGGTGGCGGTGTCACTAGATCTTCCAAAAATTCTAACAAACAGATCGCGATCGAATATACTTCCTCTCCCGTCGAACAACCAGCAATCCAAATCCGAATCGGAAACTCAGCCGATTTATGTTGGACAATCATCTGGAAAACTCTGGATTTTAGCAGTTCAAAAGCTTCAGGATCGCGAAAAAAGCTGGTGACGTGGATTAAAATTTCCTCATATAATGCCTTAACTTCTACCGGATGCTCTTGCAGATATGTAGCATAATCGGCTAAATTTTCGCGTTTACACAACAACATCCGCCGTTGCATCCGGCGATCGATCGTCTTAGGCTTATAATGGCTAAAATCAATGCCAGTAGCCGATTTTAGTAATAAGAAAATCGTCGTCAATGTATCTGACGGTACTACCGTTCGATCTAGGGAAATCAACGGCTGGGGGCTGACCCACAGCGGGTTTTGACTCAGCTTTACCAACGCTTGAGCAATTTGTTCCGGCGTGAGCACAAAGTCAACATTTCCAGTCGCCACCGCCGTATTTGGCATACTATCAAACTTCGCCGTATCCTCGCATTGAGCAAATGTCACCCCACCCGCCGCCTTAATCGCCGTCAAACCCAGCGAACCGTCACCATCACCACCCGACAACACCACTGCGATCGCTCGATGCCCCCGTTTTCCATTCCGCTCGGACAGCGAATCGGCTGCTAGAGAGCTAAAAAAAGCATCCCCAGGCATGTATTTCCCAAAAATCTTCTCACGGGATGATAATTTCAGTACGCCCTCCTCTAGCACCATTTTAGCGTTGGGCGGAATTATATACACCTGGTTCGGCTCGATCTTCATCCCATTTTGACCCTCACGCACCAGCATATTGGTCACTCGCCCCAGAATCTCAGTCAAGAGACTTTTATGGTCGGGAGATAAGTGCTGAATCAGTACAAATGCCATCCCCGTATCCACAGGGAGATTCCCCAGTAGCTGGGTAAATGCTTCCAAACCACCAGCAGAAGCAGCCACACCGACAATCGGGAAATTGGACTCAATTGTCGGTAGCCCAGTAGAAGATGCTGAAGTCATGGGGTGGAGGTACGTTAATTAGCAGGTGAGTAGATACCTGAAGGTAAATGATAGCTGTACCTAACATTATAGTTTTGATTGATCGATTCTTCCTGACCCATCAGAGATCAAGACAAATATAGACACTCCTTATTTATACCAATTATTGCTTAGGAATAATTCAGTCCATAGGTGGATTTTTTGATATGCAATGTGTTTGAATCAAAGGTGTGACTGGTGGAATCTACTTTTGATGCCAAGCGACTACTTTTGTTTCAAGATTTTCACTAATATAGTAATTTTATTTTTAATGATTCTTACTAGCGAATTACATAAAAAAGCCGCTAACCTAGCAGTTAGTGGCTTTTTATTTAGTATTAAGCTTGGCATCGAGCTATTTTGACAGGGGGCAACCCCCCAACTATCGTCGCCGTGCGAGCGTTTCACAACCGAGTTCGGGAAGGGATCGGAGTGGTTCCACTAGGCCATAGACACCAAGCAGGTGTGTTGTAATCTTCGGCGGTGCCTGAGCGGAGCCGAAGGTAACGCACACCTTGAAGACTGCATAATAATCAACATATTGTCATTTGCCATCGAATCATCGAGAATGAGGTCAAGCCCTCGGTCTGTTAGTAATGCTCGACTGCACTCATTACTGAGCTTCCATCTACATCCTATTAACGGGTGTTCTGCCCGTGACCTTACCTACTTATGTAGTGAGAGTACTCATCTTGAGGTGGGCTTCC
>JAJAYU010000046.1 GCA_026786125.1 Chamaesiphon sp. | reverse complement strand
CAATTCCCGTAACCTCTGGTGGGCTGCAATTGCGACCTATGGCGAAGGCTGGCACAATAACCATCATGCCTATCCCCATGTTGCTAAAGCTGGTTGGCGATGGTGGGAAATCGATATGACTTGGTGGGTAATTTGGCTACTCAAATCTGTGGGACTGGCTCATCATGTGATGATGCCCCCAGCCGCTGTTCTGGCTACGATTCGGATCGATCGAGATAAATAATGCTGATGTCTGGATTTAGCCCGACAAGGGTTTTATCGTTGGCTCGATCGATATTTTCTCTTACTGCAAGTCCCGTTAGGTATTCTGCTCTATGCCCTCGGTGGCTGGTCTTTTGTGGTCTATGGGATATTTTTGAGATCGGTTTTACTCTGGCATAGTACTTGGTTTATTAATTCGGTGACACATCTGTGGGGCTATCGCACTTTTGAGGTCGATGATAATTCCCGTAACCTCTGGTGGGCGGCAATTGCGACCTACGGCGAAGGCTGGCACAATAACCATCATGCTTATCCTCATGTCGCTAAAGCTGGTTGGCGATGGTGGGAAATTGATATGACTTGGTGGGTAATTTGGCTGCTCAAATCTGTGGGACTGGCGCATCATGTGACAATGCCCCCAGCGGCTGCTCTAGCAACAATTCGGATCGGTCGAGATCGATAGGCGTTTTCAGGAGCATTTATTCTTTTAATCACTCTTAAAACTAATTTTTTCCGATGCAAAATTCAACTTTAAAACAGTCAGTTGACTCACCAGCCGATGCTCAGTCAGCTTACGATCTCGCCATCATTGGGGCGGGAATTTCATCAGCCTACACGCTCATCAACTATATTTCACTGCTAGAGCAACAGTCCAATCCACGATCAATGAAGATCGCCGTAGTCGAGAGAACGGGTGAATTCTGGGCTGGTGTCGCCTATGGCGATCGAACGGGTTACAATTCTCTCCTTATTACCTCACTCCGAGAGTTTCTGCCCCAACAGTTAGAACGCGAGCATTTTGTTGCTTGGCTCGATCGTCATCGCGACTGGATATTCAATCTACCCGAACACCAACAAGGCGAACTTTCCCGTAAATGGTTACAAACTCACGCGCAGGAGCTAGAGCAAGGAAGTTGGGACGATCTGTTTCTCCCCCGATATACGTTTGGCTTGTACATCCAGCAGCAACTCACTAATGTTTTAGATCGAGCAATCGCCGAGGGACTAATCGAACTCGATCTACTGACGGCAGAGGTGACGGATATCGAACGCAGCGCAGATATTTACAGGTTAGAGATCGATCGCGCTAATGAAGATCCTACTGCCTTCGATACCAAGAAGGTAATTCTGGCGATCGGTAGTCCCCCAAATGGTTCTTTTGATAATTCTCAATCGTCATTAGCAAGTGACGGCGTTTGTGATATTCAAGATATATATGTACCATCCATTGAATTCAATATTCAACGCATTTGTCGATCGCTACAAGATTCCGATTCAAATCGCCGCCAAGTGCTAATTATTGGCTCCAATGCTAGCACATTGGAAATCATCTATGGACTTAATAATTCTCAGGTTGCGAAAAATTTAATTAGCAAATTTTTGATTCTGTCTCCAAATGCGGCATTCCCCAGTCGAATTAGCGATCGAGTTGTGGAGTTCGATTATCAGCCACAGCATCTAGTCTCATTGGTGCAGTCCCCACAATCTTTTACAGCAGCACAGATTCTCGCAGCAGTAGAGCAAGACATAGCACAGGCGCAGTCAGATCGTATTAATATTGCTGATACTCATCCGCAGATATCAGCAATGTTAATTAAGGCAATCGATCGATTGAGCCTTGATGAACAGCATAAGTTTGTCGATAAGTACTCAGTTGAGATTGGTAAATTGCAAAGACGCGCAGGGGGAGAATATCTAGATGTCGTTGACGATCTAATTACTCAAGGCAAATTAGAATTTATCAAAGGTAAGTTGATCAAGTATCGATCGCAGGCAGATGGAGGAGTGGGTTGTGAATACTTAGAAGGCGAAAATCGAGTGCCGAAAATTTTGACGGCACCGATTGGAGTAGTGATTAATTGTGCCGGATTTCAGGGTGTCAAGAGATCTTCTTCACCGCTGATGCAAAACTTAATTAACAGCGGAATTTGTGTGCCGAATGAGTCCGATCGTGGATTCTTGATCGACGAAAACTTTGAAACTAGCAAAAACTTTTACTTGATGGGGCCATTAGTCGCAGGTAATATCAACAGTAATCTTAAGGTTTGGCACGCTGAGAGTTGCCAGCGGATTATTAGCTTTTCCAAGCATTTGGCAGCAGCATTAATTCGAGATTAAACTAGATTTTGCAAGTCTTTTAAGTTGGTTCAAGGTTTCCCAAATAGACAAGCATCATTAAATCTAAAATATGTGTAAGGTGGCACTACCAGCCCCTAAAAAAGTAATTTTATTCAATCTTAACTAAGATCTACAATCTACATGACTTTATCCATCACTTCAGAACCAGTAAATCAACCAGAGATTGATCGGCAGATTGACTTAAAACTGAAAGATATCATTAAGACTTTACCAAAATCAGTTTTTATCAAAGATAGCCGTAAAGCTTGGCAACAAGTCATTTTCAGCGTCGCGATGGTAGCTTTAGGTTATTTAGGTTTAGCGATTTCCCCTTGGTATTTACTACCAGCAATCTGGATTTTTACCGGAACTGCACTAACT
>JAJAYU010000045.1 GCA_026786125.1 Chamaesiphon sp. | reverse complement strand
GAATATGGCGATCGTGCTCAAGTATTTAAACTAGATATTGATGCAAATAAGGCATTTCCCAAACGATTTGGGATTCGCAGCATTCCAGCAGTGATGTTTTTTAATGCAGGTGAAAAAGTCGAAATTATCGTTGGGGTGAAACCCTATGAAGAGTTTAGTGCCGCAGTAGAAAGACTATTAGTTTAGTTATAATCAGTAGCAATCTTAGAATTACGTTGGGATTAAGACTCGATGGTGGAATTCGATATCGGCTGACGAGGGGAATATAATAGAGGTAGACCAGATCGCACCTCATTTAGGGCGGAAAGTTCCAGCCCTTGATTCTCCCCATCGCTATGAATCCTGACATTAAATTTCAAGATACCTTTGATATCATTGTTGTCGGTGCTGGACATGCAGGCTGTGAAGCCGCACTAGCTGCCGCCAGATTGGGCTGTCGTACCCTTTTACTCACCCTCACTTTAGATAAAATCGGTTGGCAACCCTGCAATCCCGCCGTCGGTGGCCCCGCCAAGTCCCAGCTCACCCATGAAATCGATGCACTCGGTGGTGAAATTGGTAAAATGGCCGATCGCACCTATTTACAGAAGCGGGTCTTGAATGACACCAGAGGCCCTGCTGTGTGGGCATTACGCGCTCAGACTGATAAGCGTGAATATGCAGCGGTGATGAAGAATATTGTGGAGAATCAGCAAAATCTCACCATTCGAGAAGGAATGGTGACGGATTTGGTATTGGATGCAAATCAGAAGGTAATTGGTGTTGAGACTTATTTTGGTGGCGCGTTTGAGTGTCAGGCGGTAATTCTAACTACGGGGACGTTCCTGGGCGGGACGATTTGGGTTGGTAATAAATCGATGTCGGCGGGACGTGCTGGAGAATTTGCGGCGACGGGATTGACGGAAACTTTACACCGCTTGGGGTTTGAAACTGGACGGCTGAAAACTGGTACACCAGCGCGGGTGGATAAGCGATCGGTCGATTATAGTAAGATGGAACCACAACCTGGGGACGAGCGGGTGCGCTGGTTTAGTTTCGATCCTGAGGTGTGGGTGGAGCAGGAGCAGATTCCCTGTCATCTAACGCGGACAACTTTGGCAACTCATCAGTTGATTCGGGACAATCTCCATTTATCTCCAGTATATGGCGGTTGGGTGGATTCCAAAGGCCCCCGTTATTGTCCCAGCATTGAGGATAAAATCGTCCGATTTGCCGATAAGGAAAGTCACCAGATTTTTATCGAACCGGAAGGGCGCGATATTCCCGAACTTTATATTCAGGGTTTTTCGACGGGTTTACCGGAAAGTCTTCAGGTGGAGATGTTGCGGACGCTGATTGGGATGGAAAACTGTGTGATGTTGCGCCCAGCTTATGCGGTGGATTATGACTATATTCCAGCGACTCAATGTTATCCCACCTTGATGACGAAAAAGATTGAGGGGCTATTTTGTGCGGGACAGGTAAATGGGACCACTGGTTATGAAGAAGCAGCGGGACAGGGCTTTGTCGCGGGGGTGAATGCGGCACGATTTGTCAATCATCAGGAGATGATTGTCTTCCCCCGCGAACAGAGTTATTTGGGCACATTAATCGACGATCTTTGTACCAAAGACTTGCGCGAACCCTATCGAATGCTAACTAGTCGATCGGAATATCGGTTATTATTGCGATCGGATAATGCCGACCAACGTTTGACTCCACTAGGACGGGAAATCGGGCTGATTGATGACAGACGGTGGGAGTTATTTACCACCAAGCAAGCAAATATTATTGCTGAAAAAGAACGTCTAGAAAAAACTAGAGTTCGAGAATTAGATGATACCGGAAAAGGAATTACTGCAACGACTGGAGAAGTAATTAAAGGCTCAATTACTCTTGCCGAACTATTGCGTCGTCCTGGCTTTCACTATCCTAGCCTAACTGAATTTGAACTTGGTAATAACGATCTCAAACTTGCCGAAACAGAAGGTGCGGAAATCGAGATTAAATACGCTGGATATCTCAATCGCCAACAACATCAAATCGACCAAGTAAGTAAACAGTCTAATCGCAAACTACCTGAAAATATTGATTATAGTTCGATCGAGACCCTCTCCAAAGAATCACGCGAAAAGTTAACCAAAGTTCAACCCGCCACCATCGGACAAGCCACCCGGATCGGAGGGGTAAATCCCGCCGATATCAACGCGCTATTAATTTGGTTAGAAGTTCAAAATCGCAAAGTTCCTGCACTTTAAATTCTGACAGGTACCTGCTGTTGGTGAAGATAGTTCTTAATCTCCGCCACAGTTAATTCGCCATAGTGTAGCAAAGAAGCTAGTAATGCTGCTTCCGCACGTCCGGTGGTGACTGCTTGATAAATATGTTCACAATTACCAGCACCGCCCGAAGCAATCACTGGAACTTGAACACACTCAGCGATCGATCTCGTCAGATCCAGGTCATATCCCGCCTTGGTGCCATCCGCATCCATACTAGTGACGAGCAGCTCACCCGCACCCCGTTTCGTGACTTCCTGCGCCCATTTGACGGCATCTAGTCCGGTATTTTCCCGCCCACCTTTGACATACACATCCCAACCTGGATGATCAGGGTCATTGCGGCGTTTGGCATCGATCGCGACTACAATACATTGATTGCCGAACAGGTCGCTAGCATCGTTAATTAAATTGGGGTTTCGGACTGCTGCTGAATTAAGACTGACTTTATCAGCACCTGCGCGGAGTAAATCCTTAATATTGGCTGGCGATTGAATCCCCCCGCCGACGGTGAGCGGAATAAATATTTTGTCAGCAGTCCGATAAACCACATCAATCATGGTGCCGCGATCTTCATGAGTGGCGGTAATATCGAGAAATACTAGTTCGTCAGCTCCGGCATCGTTATAAATCTGGGCGAGTTCGACAGGATCCCCAGCATCCCGCAGTTCGACGAAATTTACGCCTTTGACGACTCGTCCGGCTTTGACATCGAGGCAAGGTAATATTCTTTTGGCTAACATCTAAAAATCTGGTTGCTGTAATTAACCACCCAGGAATATTACCTGTGATCGATCTAGATCCTCTAACTGGGCATCAATAAACTTTATCATGAGTACCGATGTTAACTAGCAAAATAAAGATCTCTAACACATCATCTTCCTCTGAAAACTCAAATCGGTAATTAAATCCTGAACACTACCCTTTTTTGCAGTTCCATTAGCTATCGCCTGCTTTAACTCGCGACGACTAGCCAAAATTTCAGCTTCTTGCTGTTCGATCCGTCGCCTGCGAACTAGCTCAAATAACTTCTCTTGGTCTTCGATTGATAATCTATCGATCGAATCTACTATATCTTCGACAGTCATCATGTTATTACCTATAAACATTACTATTTTGTGACATAAACTCTTTTGACTTTTTGACCACTAACTTTGGGAATAACGATCGTCTTTCCATCGGGGTCTGAAAATGTATGATGACTACCCTTGGAACGCTGCTCGATATAGCCAAAAGCCTCTAGGAGATAAAGGACATCTGCAAACCTTACTTCTGGCGGCTGGCGCAGGAATAGTTCTATTAACTTTTCTAGTTTGCCCACGATCGATAAGTTTACTTAATTCATATCTTCTATTCTAACCTCACCTGATGATCGATCGATACCATCTCGAACTATGATTTGTTAGATGAATAGATGGACTAGGATTGCGCTCTATTAAACTATGATCGCGTTGGCAACTATTTTTCTCAATCAATTAGTATGATTGTTGGTATGGGATTTGTAATCTTGGTGATTGTAGCAAATTGTTACGGATAGCAACTAACACACAACAAGAACGACATTAAAGCTAGTCCACTACCGATCGATCGATTGCTCATGAATGTTTTAGGTACTTGAGATCAATAGATTTAAGAGCCTATCCAAAATTGAGGATAGATTTGATCGAGTCAGGATTTTAGTAGATATTTAACTAATTAAAAATATGTTTGTCAAAGCAAAACGTTATATCGGTAACTTTTTTAAGAAATCTAGATCTGTCAATAATAAACTGCTTAATCCAGTTAGTCTGATTATAATTATTATCGTCGATCTGTTTATCCTATTCAATGTTTTTGCAGGATTGGATGATATTAGTCGCTGGCATATCAGCCCATCAGAAGCTTATCCTTGTATTTCTGAATGGAAAAACTATCGCGATCCGCAGCAGATGAACGATCGAGACTATAAGATCATCGAATCATCCTTAAATCGTCAGTCGAGAGAAACTAGTATTGATTTAAATAATTTAGGTAATGAGAAAGACCGCTTAGGTAAAGTTTCAGATATCTGCCTCAACTATGGTGAATTAAAAGATCGGATAAATATTCCAGCCAATAGAACGATCTCCCAAACTATTACTCAAAAACAGAAAAAGATTGCTAATCTTGAACAATCTAATACCAGTATTCGATCGCAATATGATTCCACACTACTCGAAAAAATTGCTGGGCAAAACTCAGGTCAGTCAATTAATAACGTTAGTGCCGAAAAAGCTAAACAGACTATAGCTCAAAACAAAACTAGTATTGCAAGTCTCAAAGCTGAGGTTGCTGTACTCAAAGAAAGCCTAATAAAGAAGCCAGAAAGTATTAATCTAATTAATGCTATTAACGATGATTCTAAATATCAACTCCTAACCCAAGAATATCAAAGTGCCTCTTTTTGGTATCCGAGTATTCAGTTAGTTTTCCAAGCACTATTTCTCCTGCCCTTACTAGCGATCGCGTTAATAGTTCATCGGTTTGCTGTCCAAAAAGAAGCTGGATTAGTTGCTCTGATTACGTGGCATCTATTAGTCATCTTTTTTATTCCGCTGCTACTAAAAATATTTGAATTTCTCCAGGTTGGAGTACTTTTTCAGTTCTTACTAGATATCATAGTTAAACTGCTTGGAGGTCTACTTTTCCTTGTCAGTTATCTCTATATTTTTATCATTCCACTGGTTGGTTTTGGACTGATTAAACTATTTCAGCGATTTACACCTACTAGTAAAATCCAGGACGTAATGAGTATGAGATTTCAAAATCAGCTCTGTCTAAATTGTGCGAAGCGAATTCGCCCTCAAGATGCTCATTGTCCCCACTGTGGTTATGACCAATATATTGAATGTCAAAGTTGTCATCAGCCGACTTATAAACATTTAGCCCATTGCAAACACTGCGGATCATTGCAAGCACCAATTTCTTTATCTGACAATCTACCGACTGGAAATAACCAGTAGAAATACATTAAATCTGTAGGGGCGGGTTTGTGCTAAAAATCATTGCTATAAAAACAACAATCGTACAAACCCGCCCTCACTAGCAACATCATCAAAATATTAGTAATTAGTGTAGATTTAGGGGTTATCGCAGTAATGGTACCTGTGAATTGTGAGATAACTAATTTACAATGGTCGATAGGTGCGGTAATTAATACTGGGGAAAATATTGTCCATCGTTTCGACTTTCTCTAGCCAACCACTATCGACCTTACCCTCTTTGATTTCATCATACAGCTTGTGGAAACGGACTAGATGCGATCGAGTCCGTCGAATTGCATAAGGTACCATCGTCCCAGTTCGCATGATAAACGCCCAATCAGAAGACTGTGCTAGGAGTAATTCCCGTGCGGCTTGATTGAGTGCCCGCCATTGCAATTCATCGGCTGGCTCCATCCGAGCTAGCTCGATCATTCGTTCTGCTCCTTTGTGGAGATGAGGATAGACCCAAGCATTAGTTTCATTCAACCAGTACTCGTGGAAGCCTTTGTAGCCCCAGCTAGACTGGGAGGGGCGACAGACTTGCTGAGTCGGTTGGGCGCGGAGGTAGTCTGCCAGATGAGTCATCTGATAGGTGTTTTGGTCGTGCCAGGATTTGCGGAAGAAGTAATCGATGAACCACGGGCCTTCATACCACCAGTGACCAAATAATTCGGCATCATAGGGTGAAACAATCAGCGGTGGGCGTGGCATCATCCCCGCTATATTTGTCACCTGTTGCTGGCGATTGTACATGAAATTCTGGGCGTGATCGGCAGCTTTTTCTTTTGCCCAGTATGGATCGTAGAGAGCTTTGTCACCGCCAGTTTTGGAAGTGATTTTGTGATATTTGATCCCGATGTTCTTGCGTTGACCATTGGGCATGATATACGGCTTGATATAGTCGTAGTCAGCATCCCAGCCCAAATCTTTATAAAATTCTCGATACTCTGGTGCGCCAGGATAGCCAACCATCGACGACCAGACTTGTTGGGAGGATTCTTGATCTCGCCCGAATGCCGCAACTCCAGACTCGGTAAAGATCGGTGCGTAGTTACCAAAGCGAGGACGGGGACGCGCATACATGATCCCATGTCCGTCGGTGAGGAAGTAGCGCAGACCAGCATCCGCTAGCATCCGCTCTAGTCCTTCATAGTAGGCGCACTCTGGTAGCCAGATCCCCTTTGGTGCCCGTCCAAAATTTTCTTCGTAATGTTCGCAGGCGACGCGCACCTGTGCCCACACTGCTTCGGG
>JAJAYU010000044.1 GCA_026786125.1 Chamaesiphon sp. | reverse complement strand
ACCAAAACCCGTTTAATTGATATATTATTTATCGGGAATCACCTTACCCATTTTTTCCAGTCTAAGAATTCAAATCTTTTGGTGTAACTTTAACCAACTGATTTTTGCCATCCCGCAAAATGCGAACTTGAATTTGCTTGCTCACCAAACTATTTTCCATCACATCTTGTAATTGAGTTGCATCGCGAATCACCTCACCATTAACTTCCATAATTGCATCACCACGGCGCATTCCAGCGATCGATGCGGCGGTATTTGGCAGCACTTTGACGACTAATACGCCATTAACTTCAGGAATTTGGAAGAGTGAATTGGGATCGTTGTTATTTTCAGCCGCAATTTCTGGGGTGAGCGTGACCATTTGAACACCGAGATAGGGATGGGAAACTTTTTCCCCCCGTGCTAATTGAGTCGAAATTGTCTTCGCTTTATTGATCGGAATCGCAAAGCCAATCCCCATCGCATCGGCACGGATGGCGGTATTGATCCCGATTACTTGTCCCTTGGCATTGAGCAGGGGACCACCAGAATTACCAGGATTGATGGCGGCATCAGTTTGGATGAAATCGAGCCGCTTATCGGTCATCCCGACGGTTGCGCTAGCCCGCTTCAGCGTACTCACGATCCCTAGAGTAACAGTATTATCCAATCCAAATGGATTGCCAACCGCGATCGCCCAATCCCCGACTTTAATAATATCAGAGTCACCCATTTGAGCGATCGGTAGATTCTTTGCCCCTCGAACTTTTACTACTGCTAGATCGGTGACTGGATCGACACCCTGTACCTTGCCCTCCAGACTCCGCCCATCCTTGAGAATAACTGTCACTTTATCAGCTCGATCAACAACGTGAGCATTGGTGAGGATAATCCCATCTCGATCGATAATAAAGCCCGAACCCTGACCGCGCACTAGTTGGGGATGGGATAAGCCCATCATCGCCTCATCTCCCGTAAATGGATCGGTACGCCCTGTAATTGTGCGCTCAGTATCGATCCGCACCACTGCCGATCCAACCAACTCAACGGCTTTGCTGACAAAGCTGATACCACTATTATCATTGGCGATGGCGGCTATCGGCACTGCGGCGAATACGGGTGAAGCAAAGCAGGTCGTAATTGTCAAAAAGATCGCCGCGATCGAGTAACCTAGTCTGGACAGTTTCATAGTTCAGTTCAAGATTTGGTAATAATTCTTATTCCTTCTATTGTGCCAATTTTTTGCTCGATCATGGTATTTGAACAGGTTCGGTTCCAGAAGGTAGAAATGTTAGGATTGTGAATATACTACTCTTGCCGAGGTATTGGGATGACTGTTGCTACCCAGAAAATGACCCTAGAACAATTCCTTGCCTATGACGATGGCACGGATAACTTGTATGAATTGGAAAATGGAGAATTAATTTCTATGCCATCTGAAAGCGATGTCAATCAGAGGATTGCATCTTTCTTGTTTGCATTCTTTCTCGGTTTAGATATTCCCAGTTATCGGCTTAGGATCGGCACAGAATTAGCTGTCAGTGGAGCGCGGGTATCGGTGAGAATCCCAGATTTATTGGTGTTGTCTGAAGAGTTGGCAGCAGAAATGAATGGGGCGACTAGATCGATCATATTAATGGATATGCCCCCACCATTATTAGCAGTAGAAGTTGTCAGCCCTAAGCAAGAAAATCGCGATTATCGTTATAAGCGGACAGAATATGCCGCGCGGGGAATTGCCGAGTATTGGATTGTCGATCCAATCGAGCAACGGGTGACGGTGTTGGAATGGGTAGAGGGTTTGTATGAGGAGCAGGTTTTCACTGGTGATGATCTAATTGTCTCAACTGTACTAGGTGATTTAGAATTGACTGTCGATCGAGTTTTACAAAGACGTTAATTATGTCCGCAAAAGATATTTTCCACGATGTTGTAAAAGAAGCACTTGAGCGAGAACAATGGATAATTACGCACGATCCAAATAATGAGGTACTTGTAAAGTGGACAAGGTAGATCAGTATCGAGCATTTGTAAAGACTCTAATCACACGCTATGCCAGTGAAGATAGTTCTAGTCAGGACGTTGATGTAGAGCTAGTCTTGGATGTTGAACACGATCATTACCAATGGATGAATGTGGGTTGGGAGGGTTTAAATCGAATTTATCGTTGTATTGTACATTTGGATATTAAGGATGGGAAAGTGTGGTTGCAGCAAAATTTGACTGACAGAAATCCGGCAGAAGAATTAGTCGAGATGGGTGTAGCGAGGGAAGATATTGTTTTGGGTTTACATCCTCCATATAAGCGTCCTTATACTGATTATGGTGTTGCCTAAAGGATAGTTAGTTGATCGAGTTTTACAGGGACGTTAATTACAATCAATTTAAAGCGTAAGATAATTCTCGATCGAGAGCTTGTTCGTATCTTTCGATCAATCGCTCGATTAAAGCTGGATCGGTTGTTCTGATCCCGATTTCACGTTCTTCACCGACTCCAGAAGTCAAAAAATTATGACTACCTAACATCGCAAAAGATCGATCACAAACAAGGTACTTTTCATGGGTACCAATCAGTTTGAGCTTGAAATTTGGATATTTATTAGCTAGGGATGTTGCTTGTTTGAGAGTATTGTAGAATAGTCCTGTTAATTTACCTTTTTCAATATCACTGAGCTTTCCATAGCCAATCTTGATCGTTACTCCTTTACTTAGCAACTTTTCAAACTGATTTTGAATTTCGAGATCAAATCCATGATGACAAAGCCAAGGACAGACTAAAATCAAACGATTTTCTACTGATCCTAATGCTTCGAGTAAAGCTTGTCTACTTTGTTCTCTACCCAATACTAATTCATATTCATATTTGGGTGAATGATCTACCACCTCTCGGACTAAATTATTATTGTTGAGCGCAGAAGATAAAGCTGTTTGAGTGAGGAGATTATACTGTTGATAATCTTCTAATCGACTTGTCAATATGAAATTATTATCCTTTAAATCTCCAATACTATAGTCCAAATTATCGATCCGACTACAGATATCTGTTATTCGCTGATTATCTGCTGTTGTTGAAGTTAAAGATACCGTTGCTAGTGATTGCTGAAAGATTTCTATTTGATCGATTGTCGATCGAGCATCACTGGTGATCAATTGTTCTAAACGTGTAATCTGCTGATTTGCGTTGCTTAATGCTCTTTTGCGATTTAGTAAACTCAATGAGACTGAAAGTGCCAATGGTGCAGAGACATAGGCAATTTGCTGAGTCGCCATCGCCGTGATAGTTCCCAAAAAGGACAACCCGATCAAAGCATATTCGATGCTACTGGCAATTTTTTCAATCTTCATGATATTTTACACTGGCTATTGCAGATTCTTGATGTGCTTTAACCTTATTCAATAGTTTTGTCACTCATCAGGATAAAAACAGTCTAGTAAAGGTTAATTTAGATCGCTTAAAACTGAGTAGACTTGACGCTGT
>JAJAYU010000043.1 GCA_026786125.1 Chamaesiphon sp. | reverse complement strand
ATCCCAGCCTCAGTACCTTAGCTCTAGATATCGATCAAGCTCTAGTCGAAATGGACGACTTGATGACTGAGTTTCGGCAGACTTTTCCGACTGGGATTGTCGAGCCACCAGTATCCTAGCCGCTGAAATAGCCAGAGATGATGGGTACTAGTTTCGATTACGAGTACCCTCGATCAGATCGGCATGTTTATGTACCGATCTAAAATTCGACTAGACATCTCTCTAAAATTTATTGTATTATTAAGGACAATTGGCGTTTCTATGACGGCATAGTAAATCCCTAATTATCCATAACTGCATCGCAACTATCTAGAGACTATCAATGCTCTAGATCCAGCGGCGAGACTCTTTTTCTACAACTATCTATAATTCCGTTATTATTCGTGCCTAATCTTTCGACCAACTCAGTCATCTCAACCTATTTTACTGCCCCAGCGTACAGTGAAAGAGATTTGTGGCAACTAGAGCAAAATTGTGGTGAGAGATCGAGCATGAAAACTACGGATACTCAAGCACGGCATCTACAACAATTCGACTATTGCGGGAAAACAACTGCCATAACACCAGCATTGATGTTACTCAGTTGAAAAAATAACAAGAAAACAATTTACATCTTCTTGTAGCCCCCGCTTGTCTAACCATAGACAACGGGGGTTGTTTGTTAAGAGGCTAAAAATTATGAAACAGGCCACAATTGGAATCTCAGACAGCAAGTCATTCGATCTCAAACAGATCACTTCATCTGTACTGAATAATTCTGTCGTTGTATTTTCGACCAATTATTTGCCAATGGCACGGATTAATATCCGTCGAGCTGTCGCGCTATTAATTAGTGGTAGAGCCGAGCCATTAGACTTGCAAGACACCAAACTTGTCTGGGTATTGAGATCGCCATCAGTTGCGATCGAAGTACCTCACCACATTCGCCTGAAAATTACCACTTCAGAACGGTTGTGGAAACTGCCGAGCGTCAGTCGTCGCGAGCTGCTTAGGCGAGATGGACATCGTTGTCAGTATTGTGGAAGTGCGAAACAATTGACGATCGATCATGTCATTCCCCGCTCCAAAGGTGGTACCCACACCTGGGACAATGTGGCGATTGCTTGTGAAGCTTGCAATCATAAGAAGGGTGATAAATATCTGAGTGATACAGGGATGACACTCAAAACCAAGCCCAAAGCTCCCATGCATCCGACAGTGGCTTTTGCAGAGCAGTTTTGGCAGAGTCGTGGCGATCGAGAATGATTTGGCAACCATTACTAGATCGGGCATTAAACCTCTTTCTTAAACCGAATTGTCCAATGTGCGATCGCACAGCACAAGCTGTCTTTTGCAAGTATTGTCAACGCCAAATTCAAGATTGTCAGTTACTTCAACCCGATCGATATTGGCAGGGAGATCTACCATTATTTGCCTGGGGCAAGTATGAAGGATCGATCAAACAATCGATCGGCAAGCTAAAGTATGATGGCAATCGATCAATTGGCAATCTTTATGGTGAATGGTTGGCTACCAGTTGGCAAAAGTCTAAACCTTCAGGTTTGACGACGAAACTAATAGTTGTCCCGATCCCACTCTACTCTGACAAACTAATCAGTAGAGGTTTCAATCAGGCTGAATTAATTGCACGGGGGTTTTGTCAGGTGACGGGTGCTCGATTGGACTTGAGCTTACAGCGGAATCGATCGACTGTCGCTCAATTTGGACTGTCAAAATCAGCCCGCCAAGAGAATGTCACGGGTGCATTTACCCTAGTAAACTCGCGGTTAAAGGCTGGTGACACAGTATTATTAATTGATGATATTTACACCACTGGTGCAACTGTTCGATCGGCAGCAGCGGTAATTCGATCGATCGGGGTGAATGTGTGTGGAGTTGCCGTAATTGCCACTGGACGCGATCGTTAGATCGATCAAAAATTTAGCCAAAGATTGCCCATAATCTAGCTGGTGGGCACTGCCCACCCTACGTCTATCTATTCACCATTCACCATCCACCACTTGTAGTGAGCGGCTTGCACTGTTCGCGTAGCGTCTGCCTTCGCAGAGCGTAGCCGAAGTGAGCCGAACTATTCACCATCCAAAGCCTATTTCAACCGACAAGAACTACGATAAGAATCCAACTCAGGTTCTTGCCAAGAAAAGGCAAAGTGACTAATCGAATTAATTTGGGGTAGAGCGCGATGAATACCATCCATCTGCACGTCTAGGGATGGACGACCTTCGATGGGCTTGTTCCAGGTTCCGGCTAGGGCTGGAATCACATTAACGTTCGGTGGCGCAAAGCTGACAACGCGACGGACTTGATCGGTGATACAATCACTGCGGTTGCAAGTAGCATAAGACATTGGGTGCCATTCACTAGTCGGAAATCGATCCCACGGTTGTAAGCGTGAATCGTAGCCTCTACGACCAATTGGTTGATTTGCTTCGGGAAAGAATACCGCGCCAGATTTGAGTCCTTGTTGCTCCACAGGGGCAATGGCTTTTTGCAAGAATCGGACGACACCATCGCTGGCATGAGCAAGAGTAAGCTGCCACAAATCCCACTCAATCCAAGGGAATTTTTCCTCATAAGACATGCTGATTTCGCCTTCTAGGGGGGTGCGACCCTGCCACAGGGGTGAAACTTCATTAGGATAGAGTTTATCGACCTCCTTCAGGTCATTAATCGTGATCGTGCCTTTGTTGAGAAAGCGATCGATCAAGTCCCTACCTTTGCTATTTTGGGCTAATGCTGCGAGGGTTTGTCTAGATTCATCACTATAAATCCAGAGATCTTTGACTTGGCTAGCGATCGATTGTGCGCCCTGTCCGCGTGGAAACCGAATATAATCAAACAGCACGCCATCGGGACGACGACGGACAACCTCACGCACTAGCTTTTGATAATCAGCGCGGGCTTTGTCGCTGTAAGGATCGACAAATAAAACCGAACCACCAGCACCATCTGTCGATTTTTGGAAACCTTCTTCCCCCGAAAATAAAGTAGTCTCACCCCGCCCATTAATTGCTACGGCTGACTGTCCTTCGGGGACCATAACATAGTCTGCCCCAAAATTGAGCCTATACATCCAAGCATATACTTTCAATCCCCGTTCGTGCCCTTTTTGGATCGCGTCAGCGAGGAGATCGGTTTTTTCGGTGCCCCGCTGGGTCAGGACTGAGTTCCAGGCGGTAGTATTACCCGTGCGCGGCAATAAGGCTTTGCCATAGAATGTGGCAACATAGATTTGGTTATAGCCTTTGTTAACCATGTTATCAAAGACTTCTTCCAATGCTCCAGGGCGGGTATCACAAGGATACAGTCTCACCCAAATTGCCTGATTTTTAAGCCAGCTCTTTTGCCTACATTGCTGGACATAATTTAGGTGTTTTTTGACAATTTCACCATATTTATTCTGACTAGTTTTATCCCCTTTCTGAGCGGCTACTCGCAGAACATTTTTGGCGGCGACTTCTGCTGGCGGAATCTGGCAGTAATCTGCGGGCTGGGCTAGGCTGGATGGAGCGTAGTAGGCTTGTCCGATCAGGCTACTGAGGGTAAATGTCCCAACGAATAATTTTTGGTGCAACTTGCGACGATTCGATCTCGATAGTACGATCAAAGAATGTGGGTGTAGCTTACAATCCATAGATAGTATTGATCGAAGGTCGCAGGTAGATGTTCAGCCTCTCAGTATAAAGGAGAAGCCAATTAGCAGATCGACTTCTCCTTCAACTCTTTTAGCTTGGACAGATAATTTGCAACTAAAGTTCCTGCTAGAGCATCAAGCCTAATCTAGGCATTGCGTTGTAATGCTAATTCAATTTGCTTAAATTTCTGGGTAAGGCTAGTTCTGAGTTTTTCTGGTAGAGGGCGATTGGGATATGCTGCATAGTGGGCAGCGAGGGAGTTCAAGGCAGTCCGCATACTGGTGAAAGAGCTAAGTTTTGTCAGAGCTGGATCTTGGCGGTAGCGAGAAGCAAAATCATTAATATTTACTCGTGCCAAAGCCTGTGCCGCAGCTTTGTCTGGGGAGTCATCGGGCAACTCCAACACAGTTTTCATACTATTTAGAACAGTCATCACATCTTGACGGTAATTTCCAACTAGTCCACCAGAGCTAGCGGAACAGCCAGCCAAACCCACAACAACTACTAGTACTAAAGCCAATAACTGCGACCACAGACGTTTCAACATAGTTTGTAATGTAAAAATTTAAAATTCCAAATACTCTCCATCCTAGCGCGAATCCGATCGGAATGGAGGCTTTAGATGTTAGGCTTTGGGCGTTAAGGGTTAGGCTTGAAGAGGTAGATCCATAAAACACGTTTTGTGGTTAACTATCCCTAATATCGATCAAACCTGGGATCTCAAACAACAAATCGAGCCTAAAGCCTAATCCCTAAAGCCTAATCCCTATCCTCTAACTCATGACTAGAATTTCTCGTCCTTACATTTTGGTGTGGACTATTATTGGCTTATTTCTGACAATCGGCGCAAACTTTGTGCCTGTTTATGGGATCAGTTCTCCAGCGCAATGGCTAAGTCAGGGAATTACTGCGTACCCATTAGGATTTAAGTGTCAAGTTGGGGCAGTATTATTGGTGAGTTGTTTGGGTGGAAGAACTGCGGGAGTATTAGCTCAAATCGCTTATTTGTTACTAGGATTGATCTGGCTAAAAATCTTTAATGATGGTGGTGGGTTTGAGTATGTTCAGAAACCTGCTTTTGGCTATCTATTAGCCTTTATTCCTGGATCTTGGGTTTGTGGGCAACTTGCTTTCAAGCGAACTCTATCGAAAGCAGCTATGGCGAGTGGCAGCGTCAAGCTGACACCAAAACCGCAGCTAGAACATCTCGGTTTTAGTTGTCTGTGTGGACTTATGACGATCCATTTTTTAGGAGTTATTTATTTGGTTGGTTTTAAGATGATCGATCTCCAACAGTCAGGTAATTTCAATCTTTTAGATTCGATCGTCAGTTACTCTATTTATCCCTTTTTTAGTCAATTGTTACTGGTTTGTGCTGCTACATTGATCGCTTTCGTTTTGCGACGAGTTATGTTTTATTAGGATTCGATCTATGAAAATTAGAAATTATTATTTTTGGCTAGTAGCGATCGTCAATATCGCGATCGACATTTTGAGTAAGCGAGCAATTGTTGATCTGCTCAAAGTCGAGCGTACGTCTATTGCCATTATTCCGAACATCTTTCATTTTACCTATATTCGCAATCACGGCGCGGCATTTAGTATCCTTGAGGGCAATCCATTACTCAGATGGTTATCGCTAATTGTGAGTCTAATTTTGATTGCGATCGCTATTTTCAAAACTTTTAGCAATATTTGGGAACAGCTAGGATTTGGACTGATCTTGGCAGGTGCCGTTGGGAATGGAATCGATCGACTATTTTTTGATGGTTCTGTGGTGGATTTTATCGATCTGCGAATAATTAATTTTGCGATCTTCAATTGGGCAGATGTATCGATTAATTTAGGAATTATCTGCTTACTAATCCACACCTTTATTTATCAGCCAAAGCAGTCTAACTCTAAATAGCGATCAAACAAAGTAACTTGGTGAGTAAGTTGAGAGTTAAGAGTTGAAAGTTGGGCGTGTTGGGTTTCATTCTTCAACCCAACCTAAAGATCTTTGCTGTTGAGCTATCAATTATCAACTATCAACTCTCAACTATTTGAATTACATTCCAATCGTCTCGTAACCAGCATCTACATAGATAATTTGACCAGTAATCCCACTCGCCAGATCACTAGCCAAAAAAGCAGCGGCATTACCAACTTCAGTTTGAGTCACAGTTCGTTTCAGTGGTGCCACATCTTCAACATGGTGAATCATATCTAGAATACCACCCACAGCCGAAGAAGCTAATGTCCGAATTGGCCCTGCGGAAATCGCATTGACACGGACATTTTGAGCACCAAATTCTGAAGCTAGATAGCGAACATTCATTTCCAAACCAGCTTTGGCAATCCCCATCACGTTATAGTTTGGAATCACTTTTACACCACCGAGATAAGTAAGAGTGATGATACTTCCACCCTCTGTCATCAACGGTTTGGCAGCACCCGCTAGCCGAATTAATGAGTAAGCACTAATGTCCATCGCCTGAGCAAAACCTGCGCGGGAAGTCTTACTAAAATCGCCAGAAAGATCTTCCTTATTTGCAAAAGCTAAACAGTGAATCAGGATATCTACTCGTCCCCATTTTTCACCAACTTCAGCAAAAGTTTTATCAATTTGCTGATCATCTTGAACATTGAGTGGTAGATAAATACTTGGATTCAGCGGCGCGACTAATTCTTCTACTTTTCGCTCCATCTTCCCCCGCTCATCGGGTAGATAAGTGATCCCAATATTCGCACCAGCCGCGTGAAGCTGTTGTGCAATGCCCCAAGCAATCGATCGATTATTGGCAATTCCAGTGACTAAGGCGTTTTTTCCGCTTAAATTTAACAAAGCTAACTATTACTCCATCTTGACTCGCACGGCTCATGATATCAGCTACCAGTCAGTACTGACT
>JAJAYU010000042.1 GCA_026786125.1 Chamaesiphon sp. | reverse complement strand
GGCTTGAGCCTAAAATCTATTATCGTTAGATTTTTTAGTCATTTTTGGCTTAATAGCAAGGGTTTGAGAGTGACAAGCCGAGATTAGCATACCAGGTAATGAAGAGCCACTTTTTTAGATACTGAGGTTGTAACCAATGCCATATATCAACAATGATGGAGATACTAGAATGAATAATTTTCCAACTGAGCCAAAAATGTATGTTGATGAAGCCACTGATGCCGATGGTAAGCAAAACTATCTGATTGTGGGTATCGTTGGCGTAGTTTTAGTAGCGGCTCTAACTTTTGTGGCGATGGCAGTTTCTTAAATTGGTGAATGGCTCGCACTGAGCGTAGCCATTCACCATTCACCATTCACTACTCCCTGACTTTCCCCACATAACAATCATTCAGCCAAATTCGGATTGCTTCGCCGACGACGGTTTTGCTGCTTTCGATGGGGGGTGAAATAGCAGTATTGGCAGTGGGAAAGCTGCTGGTGCGGGAATAAATATTTACCAATCGCCAACCCAGAGGAGTTTGGGCGAGAAATAGCCAGTGAAATTGTTGCAATTGGCTAGACTGAAGCCCTGTGTACTGGCGTTCGAGAGTACTGATGAAGACTTGTGTTGGGGCTGATGGGGGAAAACGGGCTGGATATTCGTGACTAGTGATCTCGATCGGCTTTAATTCGGGCATACTAGCTATGACGATCGAACTATATAATTTATCAGTCCGGTTGCGTCGTTGTTGTATGACTCGATTGGTGTAGCTAGGTAAGTCTCGTACCAGTAGGTTGGTGAGACTATCCAATTTTACTGGACAAGTCTGTGGTGTGGATGCAAAGATAGGCAGAGATTTTTGATGCAGCCTGACAATGGGCAGATCACACCAATTTCCGATCCCTGGCATACATACAGGCAGATAATTCACATTTAAAATTAGAAAAGATCAACTTTAATCCAGCATAAGTAAAAAGCATGGAAATTGGCATCCCCAAAGAAACCAAAGACCAAGAATTTCGAGTCGGATTAACGCCTAGTATCGTGCGGACATTAATCGATCGCGGACACCAAGTATACATCGAAACTGGGGCTGGTTTAGGCTCTAGTTTTCCTGATGCTCAGTATCTGCAATCGGGAGCGCAGATCGTCCCCACCGCCGCCGCTGCTTGGGATCGGCAACTGGTAGTCAAAGTCAAAGAACCCCTGGCAAGTGAGTATGCTTACCTCCAAAAAGACTTGTTACTATTTACCTATCTCCATCTCGCCGCCAATCGCCCCCTGACCGAACAATTAATCGATACCAGAGTCAATGCGATCGCCTATGAGACTGTAGAATTACCAGATGGGAAACTGCCCTTGCTCTCACCGATGAGCATTATCGCCGGGCGATTATCCGTTCAATTTGGGGCGAGATTTCTGGAGAAACAGCAGGGTGGTAGTGGGGTACTCCTGGGTGGTGTGCCTGGTGTCCAACCTGGACAAGTCACTATTCTCGGCGGGGGAATTGTGGGTACAGAAGCCGCTCGGATGGCGGTTGGGATGGGCGCACAAGTGACGATATTAGATGTTAATATCGATCGATTGAGCTATCTGGAAACTATTTTTGGCTCCCGCGTTAATTATCTCTACAGCAATACATCGAATATCGAAGCCACCGTCCGTAATGCTGATTTAGTGATTGGTGCAGTCCTAATCTTGGGCAAACGTGCCCCGATCCTCGTCTCTAGTGCTCTGGTTGCCCAGATGAAGCCAGGTTCCGTGATTGTTGATGTCGCAGTAGATCAGGGGGGCTGCATTGAGACTGTACGCCCGACTTCTCACACTAGCCCCGTTTACACAGAATCAGGAGTCGTCCATTATGGTGTGCCAAATATGCCTGGAGCTGTACCCTGGACAGCAACTCAAGCCTTGAATAATAGTACCGCGCCCTATGTAATTAAACTAGCCGATCGAGGATTGGAAGCTCTAAATCTCGATCCAAATCTAGCGAAGGGGGTAAATGTTCAAGGTGGTAAAATCGTTCATCCGGCTGTACGAGAAGTTTTTCCCGATTTAGCTAGGGAATAACTATGACTCGGAGGCATCAATTCCACTACTGAGTAGGTAGGTACAAATATTTGTCAGATAGCAATAGGCTTAAACCCTGACTGTGGGCAGTGCCCACCCTACATAATATTTTATATTTAATTGTGTCTGGCTACTTGTTTTGTGAAGGAGGGTAGTTAAAGGATGGGAGATTGATTAGCTTGTACCGCCGAGTACGAGTAGAATTAGATACAGTCATCCTCACAACCTAATTAATAATTATCAATTATCAATTATTAATTATCAATTAATTTAACTATGCTCTTTCGCGAACTGGTATTAGAAAACTTTGGTTCTTACTTGGGTAAGAATACTATTAATTTATTACCAGATACATCTGAAAATAGCCGCCCAATTATTCTGATCGGCGGCATGAATGGTGGGGGCAAAACCACCATCATGGATGCGATCCGGTTGGCACTATATGGTGCCCGTGCTCAATGTTCGACGCGGGGAAACTTAAGTTATGGGGATTTCCTCGATCAATGTGTGAGTCGTCACACCCCACTAGTAGCAAAAGCACGAATAGAATTAGCATTTCAGGTAGCTGAAGATGGCGATTTACGCGATATTCGGATCGTCAGATATTGGGAGCGCAATCCTCAGGATGGTAAAGATACTTTAGGCATTTTAGTAAATGATTGGGCGGACACAATGCTGCTCAAGACTTGGGATGAATATATTGAAAATCTGTTGCCGTTAGGTATTTCTAATCTGTTTCTATTTGATGGAGAGCAGGTGAAGGAATTGGCAGAGCAGGAGATTCCCCCTGTAGCAGTATTTGATGCAATTCAATCATTATTAGGATTGGAATTGGCAGGAAAATTAGCCGCAGATTTAGATGTGTTAGTTAGTAGAAAAAGAAAGAATTTAGCAAATGATAAGCAATTAACGGAAATCGACCAAATTGAGTCAAAGCTAGCACAGGAGCAGTTAGAATTAGTAGCCATTGAGGACGAGTTAACTAGAATTGAATCAAAATTGAAAGTTGCGATCGAGCAAGAAGCACAAGCTTTTGATAAATTCGTGCTCGAAGGCGGTAAAATTGCCGCTCAGGGCAAGGGATTAGAACTAGAGTCAAAAGCGATCGAACTGCAAATCTCCCAGCAGCGGCAAGCTTTGGGCAATCTAGCCGGTGGTAGTTTACCCCTATTACTAATTGCACCGTTATTAGCTCAAATCCAAGCCCAAGGTGCGATCGAACTTCGCCATCAACAAGGTAAAGCGGCTCTGGATTTATTAGTCGATCGAGATCGTCGGTTACTTGATTATCTTCAGCAGCAACCAGCTTTTAAAAATCAGATTGCCGATGTTCAGGTATTTTTGGAAAGTGAGAATCAAACATTAATTAATCAGATTGAAGCGAAAAATACTGGCTGGCTGGGTGCAGAAGTAGAAGTACTAAATCAGTTAGATAATATCTTAAACTATGATCTCGATCGAGATGCTCAACAAGTTGATAAATTGCAGGCTGAAATAGTCAAACTAGAAGCTGAACTAGACTCGATCGATCGTCAAGTAGCCGCAGCCGCCTCACCCGAAGAATATGCTCGACTCAAAACCCAAGAAGCCACCGCCCGTGAACTAGTATCCCAACTTAAAGCCGACCGCATAACGACAACCCGCCGCCAAGAAGAACTTGATCGAATTATCACCAAAATCCGACAAGAATTAGCCGCCTATACCGAAACAAATATCCAGCTCAAGCACGATCAACAACTAGTTGATTCGATCGCTAAAGTCAAGGCTACCTTAGAGATATTCAAAGAAAAACTAACTCTCAAAAAAATCAACAAACTAGAAAACGAAGTCACCGAATGTTTTCGGTATCTACTCCACAAATCCGAACTAGTTCAACGAGTAACGATCGATAGTACCACCTTCACTCTTTCCCTCCACGATCGTGCAGGAAAATTATTACCAAAACATCGACTTTCCGCAGGTGAAAAACAACTGCTGGCGATCGCCTTATTATGGGGATTAGCACGAGTATCAGGACGACAACTCCCGATCGCGATCGACACACCATTGGGTAGACTAGATTCATCCCACCGCACCAATTTGCTCGAACGTTATTTCCCCGCCGCCAGCGAACAAGTAATTCTCTTGTCTACCGATACCGAAATCGGCGAAAGCGAGGTCGCCAATTTGCGTGCCCAAGGTGTAATCACCCGCGAATATGTCTTGGAACACGATCCTGGCGAACAGCGGACACATGTGAAATCTGGATATTTCTGGTAACTCCCGATTGTTATTAGATGACATCACCTAAAATTTATGCTATGATTAGAACTTGACTCGGCCCCATGCGGTCGTAACGCCCAAACCTTGTCAGGACCGGAAGGTAGCAGCAATAGGGATGCTTATCACAGGCGTGGAATCCGAGTCTTAAAAGTACTTTTTCAATTAATTCCGGTCCCCCCGCGCTACACATCGGCAAACCGTACCAAGTTATCCCTGCTACTCAAACTGTTTGAGCGGTTATCTTAGAGAATAGATAGCTCAAAAAATCCTCATCATTTTAAGTTAATTATGGCTGGTCTAGGCGATATCGTTCAAAAAGCATTTTATCTCGGTGTGGGCCTAGCTGCTGCGGCTGGAGAACAAGCTGGAGAGAAGTTTTCATCGATCGGCATTCAAGCCCAAAAGCTAGCTGATGAAATGGTCGCCAAAGGTGAAATCACCACCGAAGAAGCCCGCAAGCTGGTAGATGATATGGTGAAATCTGCCCAACAACAGAATTTGAATCAAGCCCAAAGCAACAATACCGAACGCGCAAAAAAAACGAGTGAACCCCGCCGGATTGAAATCGTCTCCGATGGCGAGGCACCATCCCAATCGCCTGAAGATATTAGCGACATGCGGAAGCAAGTAGAAGCCCTGCAAGAAGAACTCAAGCGGATGAAGAATTCCTAGATTGTTCGGCTACGGCTAGAATTTGGCTGCTCTTAGAAGTGAGTAAATCTTGAATTCCCAATCCAATTATTTTTGTCATAACTAGTAACGGGGCTGGCAATCTTCAAAACTCAGAGATTCACTATCCAAAAATCCAGCAATAGCCATCTCTAAAATAGCTTCCACCGGATAATCTATCTCCTGTGCCCGCCGCTCAAAAGCCTTGCGGATGTGGTCTGGCAAGGCTGCCAACATGATCCGAGCCGCGACTGGACTTAGATGTTCGATTGTCTCTGAGTCAGGACTAATAGACTCCATAATTCATCTCTTGCCTGTGCTTCGATGTTGGTCGTTTTGCTGTCTGTATCTTAATCTACTTTAAGCGGTTTGTTGTAGCTCGGCATCTTGCCAATACATAATACCCGCATCTTCTCGATCAATCACAACTCCAAACCATTGTAATCGATCGAGATTTTCCGCGATCGCATCCAGTTTCTTCTGAGTATTTTTCTCTATAAATTAGTTGGCGATTTACAATACTGTAACTAAATTGCATATTGTCCGGTAATTTCATGAACGATGTAAAGCATTACTTTTATCCTGTGTTTCTAGAAATAATCAAATTAGACTAAATCTTCTTCAAGTTGTATATCACGCAAAGTATATCTTTTGTCTGCTGCCTTTTCACTTTTATCAAGAACCTCCACTACAATTCGACGATTTACCATACGTCCAATTACATCATCAATTTCCTCTTTTGCATCGTAAATTTTTATGTTTTCACCATTTATACTAACTTCAATCCAGTCTTTATCTAACTGTAATCCCCGCAAAATACCTGTTAGATTTATTACTTTATTCTCCGAT
>JAJAYU010000041.1 GCA_026786125.1 Chamaesiphon sp. | reverse complement strand
GATCTACTGATACATATCGATATAGCTTTGAATATTTTCGGGATCGAACTTTCGTAGTACTGTTGTTGCTTGTTGGAGCAATAGTTGGGAACCTTCGACCACAATTAGGTACTTTCCGGCATTAATTCGATTTCGATATGGCAGCGCATCGCCACTCCCAAAGGCAATCCCACCACCGCCACCGATATAGACACTACCCATAGCACCGCCGATTGCACCGAGTAGTCCACCGATGACTCGATCGCCGATTTCCCCCGCCCAGGCAAATGTATGCAGATTTGTTTGGAGGCTAAATCCAACTCCGGCAATAAAACCGAAGGGAATCAGCCATATCGCCATTAATTTCGCTTGTTTCTGGGCGACATCATTTGGATCGATTAGTCCAAATTCATCGGCAGTTTTATAACCACGACCGAGAATGTTAATTTTGTTTAATGGTAATCCTTGTTTCTCCAGCATCGTATATGCGGATTCAGCTTGGATTCGATCGGATAATACTGCGACTAAATAGTTGTTCATATCCTCTAATTATAAAAGGTTTAGTTCAATAAATATCAACTAGAAGCACTAGTATTGAATCTCAGTGCAAATTGCCAGACGCGACTTGATAAAATTAGCAACACTGTCGCCAAACAGCCTCCACCAATCAGCCAGACTGGATCTCCGCGTCCTAGTAGTATCTGGGCAGGTATCGTAGTCATAAACGCCACTGGCACCACAAATGTAAAAAAGAAGCGGTAAGTTGCCGGATAAGCCGCAATCGGAAATCGTCCAGCCGCTAACAAACCTTTGAGCACCTCAGTCATATTATAGATTTTGGTAAACCAAATGCTCGTCGCACCCAGCATAAACCACAGGCTATACATAATAATCATCCCAAATATGAGTGGAATTGCGGCAAGAAAGTAAGCCACAATCCCGATCTCTAGCAGGCTCCCCCCATAGAAAATAATTCCCAATCCAAACAATAAATCTGGTATTCCCCACAAAGAGAAACTATGAAAAGACAGCCAAAATTGAGAGCTAATTGGCTTGAGCAAGACAAAATCCAGGGTGCCATTTTGGATATGTTTAACAATTCGACTGAGATTACTCGCCAGAAATGTATTTGCAAAACCTTCTAAAAAGGTGAAGATACCTACGACAATTAATGCTTCCTCCCATCGCCAACCTTGAAAATTATAACCTTTGCGATAAAACAAAAATAAACTAAATAAACTTCCTGCTAATCCACCTAAGCTACTTAAAGCCGCAAAGACAAAATTTAATCGATATTCTAATTCAGAGGCGATCGCAGTCTTCCAGAAAATTTTAATTAAGTTTAGATATCTATACATATCTACGCTCCCATGCCTGAGTATTGACGCAAACCCTTCTTCCAGAGCCAACGATTGACGATCAAGAATATAGCAATCCAAATTAACATCATCCCAAAATCATGGGCAAAGTCAACTTTCAATCCAGTTAAGATACTCGCAGGAAAATTGATGATGTATGGAAACGGTGTCCACATCAAGATTGATCGCATCTCTGATGGAAACAGCTCTAGCGGGGCAATTGCTCCTGATAAAAAGAGATGCACCAAAAACCATACTTCTTGAATTGAGCTAGCTTTTTCCGTCCAGAAAGCAAACATTGCCAGTGTATATTGAACAGCAAACTGTAAGGCAAATGCACCAATTCCAGCGATCGCAAACAATCCTAAATTATTCAGACTAGGCAACCAAAATGCGGCTGGATACAGCAGGAAAAATAACGTGACTAATCCAGCAATAAATGGCAATCTCGCAAAGCGTTCCCCCAGATGGGAAAAAATGTGATGCCAAACTGGATCTAATGGCTGTAACAATCGAAACGATAATTTCCCGTCGACAATCTCTCGCTCAAAATCCCAGATCACCCAAACAACAGTAATTTGCCGAACTAGATACACTGCTAAGAAATATCGGGCAAATTCGATCGACGATATCCCAAAATTGACCTGCTGTGCTGCCTCGCCCCACACCCCCATCAGAATGAACGGTAACGACCCCGAAAGTGCCCACAGCAGCAATTCAGCCCGATACTCTAGCATGTAAGCGTAGTAAGTAACCAGCAGCGATTTGGAGACTCTAAATAATTGTTTCACACTCAACTCCCAACTGCCAACTGATAACTCTTAGATTGTAAAGATTTGCCAAAGATTCGAGGTACCTTCACTTGTGGTACTGAGAATGGCTAAACTACTGTAATAGAATATCTATAATAGTTGATCGCAATTAATAATATGAGTGTAGTTAGTCAAGTTATTCTCAAAGCCGATGACGCTTTGCGCTATCCCAGTAGCGGAGAACTCAAAAATATCCAATCCTTCTTGCAAACTGGTGAACAGCGAATTCGGATCGTCACCACTTTGGCAGCAGCCGAAAAGAAAATTGTTGATGCAGCAAGTAAAGAGCTATGGAAGCTACATCCTGACTATATCGCTCCTGGTGGTAACTCTTATGGGCAAAAACAACGCGCTCAATGTCTGAGAGATTATGGTTGGTACCTCAGATTGGTTACTTACGGCGTACTCGCTGGCGATATTGGTCCGATCGAACAAATCGGTCTGATTGGTGTGCGGGACATGTATAATTCTCTTGGCGTTCCAGTTAACGGCATGGCTGATGGGATTACCGCACTCAAGAACGCAGCCCTAAATCTGCTCAGTGATGAAGATGCAGCAGCCGCAGCTCCCTATTTTGACTACATCATTCAGGATTTTTCCTAATCTAGCTTTGTGATTAGTTGTTTAATAGATAGCCCTCAGGATTTCTGGGGGTTATTTGTTTGAGTGGTGGATAGTGAATGCAAGCATCTCCATCTCCCAGTCTCCCAGTCCCCAAGTCCCCAAGTCCCCAAGTCTCCCTGATGAACCTGATTCAATTCCTGCTCAAATCCTCCTGGATCAGCGTCCTAGCTGCGGCGATTACAGGTTCAATTAGTGGAATTGGGAGTGCTGCTGCAATTGCGCTGATTAATCGATCGATCAGCCAAATTACGCCCGAACATCCCCAAGCACCTGAGCAGCTTTTGTGGGGCTTCGTGGGGCTAGTAGCGGTTGTGTTGGTGACTAATCTGACTTCCCAGTTTTTGCTGGTGCAGTTGGCTCAAGATGCTGTGTACAAATTGCGGCTGCGGATTAGTGGCTGGATTTTGGCTTCACCATTGCGACATCTGGAGGAACTAGGTGCGAGTCGGTTGTTAGTGACGCTGACGGAAGATATTCAGGCGATTTCTGGTGCAGTATTTAGTGTGCCGACGCTGTGTATTGACATGGCGATCATCTTTGCTTCGTTAACTTATCTGGGTTGGCTATCAATTTGGGTGTTACTGGGGACAGTCGTATTTCTGGTATTAGCAATTAGCTTAGTTCAATTGCTGATTAATCAAGCTGTCCGCTTCTTTGACAAAGCGCGGGAAGAAAATGATGCACTGATGAAGCATTTTCAGGCAATTACTGATGGGATCAAGGAACTCAAGCTCCATTCTCAACGACGGGAAGATTTCTTGGAGGCAGATTTACAAGCCACTGCTAGTAATTTACGTGAATATCGGATTGGTAGTCAACGGGCGATCGCCCTATCCAGTGGGTTAGGTGATTTGTTGTTCTTTTTGTTACTAGGTTTGCTGGTATATGGTTTGCCCCAGCTTAGGACAGTTTCGGCGGAGCTATTATCAGGCTACGTGATCACTATGTCATATTTGATGCGACTGATCGGCAATCTGCTCGCTATCTTACCAAGTTTGAGTCAAGCAGGTGTCGCCCTCAGAAAGATTGATACATTAGGATTATCTCTAGCTAGTCGGGCTGAAAGCCAATCACGGATTACCCATAACCAGAGTGAGTTTAAACAGATTGAGATTAGTTAGATTATGGGAAAATAGTGAATTAGTGAATAGTGAACATCGACGCAAGCGTCTCCCAGTCCCCCATTCCCCCCGTCGCCCACAACCTCTCCGCCAAATCACCGTACTAATTGTATCGATCGACACTACTTTAGTACAGCGTCATACTTAATTTTTTCTGAAATCTTAAATAAAACCGATCGGAACAGAATCGTTGCAGCCTATAATAAAAGTCATCTTGACGATCGATAAAATATAGGAACTAACTGTATCGTGGTTATCAGTATTTAGGCTGGCAAGACGATTAAGCTATATTTTGCCATTATTGAAAATGCTGGAGCTTGCCTGTGGCAATTGCCAAGTCAAATGAGGAAGCTCGAAAGAGCAAATCTGGTTAATCTGACTCAAGCTCCGCCAATTCACATGAATGCCAAGTAGAACACCTTTAAATCTAACTGTGAGGAGACCCCCCAATGTCATCAACATTTTGGAAATCTGTATTAATTAGCCCCGTAGCCGTGATCGTCAGCCTATTATTGGTTAACAGTTCAATGGCGACACCAATTAGGGATAATCCCAATGGTGTAGCACCAATCAAATTAGCGGCTGGCGAAGCAGATTCTACCAATTCGGATGAAGTCGCTACCGATATAGTCAAACCTGGAGATTGGCAATATACTGCCCTCCAAGGCGTTGCTGCTAAATATGGCTGTAATTCTAACCTCACGAATCAGTCTGTTTCACAGCTTGAATTTGCCCGTGTACTAAATACTTGCTTGGCAAAAGTAGAACCACTACTAGCACAACAATCGCCATCCGCACAACTAACTGCTCAACAATCACCAGCAGTTACGACAGCAGATCTTGAAGTGATCAAGAGATTGACTCAAGAGTATCGCGCTCAACTAACTGAAATCGACGTTCGGCTTACTGGTGCTGACAAGAAAATTGCTCAAGCTCAAGCCAACCAATTCTCCACCACTACCAAGCTCAAAGGTGAAGTAGTCTTCAACCTCGCTGGTACTGCAAGCGGTGCAACTTCTAATAACACTGTGTTCGCAGATCGCGTTCGGTTATTATTTGAAACTAGCTTCACTGGGCAAGATAAACT
>JAJAYU010000040.1 GCA_026786125.1 Chamaesiphon sp. | reverse complement strand
ATATTCCACCGGATTTGGCGATCGAGGTTGATATTGCCAGCCGTTCTGATGGTAAGTTTAGCATCTATCAAGAGATTGGTGTTCCTGAAATTTGGGTCTATCAGTCAGGCGGCGCAATTGTGGTTAAGCAATTGGTAGATGGTGAGTATCTTGATGTCGATCAAAGTCTGGCATTTCCGGCTGTAAATACAGCACAATTAATTCAGTGGATCGAGATTCGTCGCACTGGTACAGATTTAACTGTGATTCGTGCTGTGCGTACTTTTTGTCGTGGTTTAGGTTTTAGAGATTAGCCACATTTTCAATCAAGACTACCATCCTAAAAACTATATTGAAGCGATACACTGAAAGTGTTATCTTTATAAATATTCGCAGTTGGGCCAAGGCTACGGCGGAAGTCGATCTCGGCGGCATTCCAACCTAAATACAACGTAGAATTTGCATCTAAATCATAGCTCAAGCTAGCACCAAAGGGATTTTTGGAGACATTTTGATCGAACAAGCTCAAGAATCCACCAACTTTCAATCTGTCGCTAATTTTCCAACCAGCATTGATGATAGTTTTACTCTCAACTGATTCTGGTAATAGATTACCAATAAATTGGGTACCGCCGATCGAGATATCGCCTAAATTAATCGCTAGTCCAGCATTGATGAAGCTCTGCGCCGAGCGGACTGGCAGTGATTTAATGGTTACGGATCCATCGACGATATAGTTAGCATTGACTCCAACTACTAAATTATTGCGCGGGTTGGCTCCCAGATCGATCGATTGATTAGCATTGGCAAAAAGTTGACTAGAGTATTCAGGATCGGGATTGAGATAGCCGACTCCGCCCAAGCTAAAACTCAAGCCGCGTCGATTGACAACCGAGTAGTCTGTACCGAGATATGCCTTCACATTCTGAGTATTTTTCGGCTCAAATCCGGCATTGACGATTGCCCCTGTAAAATATCGCCACAAGGTATTCTCCGAAAGGGTTGTTCCGGTATAACTGATGTGGGGATAATAATCAGTGCGTTGGCGAATTGTCTCGACATCGACGCGGTTGACATCCCGATTGAATACAGTCACATAGCCCTGTCCATAGGCATTTTGCAAGCCGCCGGAATTGAAGCCAAAGTTATTGAGATTGACAGCTACAGGTACATTGCCCCCCTCCCCACCACTTCTAGACACAACGCGGGGATCACGGAGGGTGATGTAGCGAAAATCTTGGCCAAATTCGCGCTCGACGATGGGGGATAAACCCACCCAGAGGGCTTGATGACTGGCTCCAGGGGGAATGCGCGGATCACTACCTCGACTAGCCGCATAGCCCGTACCTGATTGATACACAGTCAGACTACTATCGGGAATCCGAACGGCATTCGCAGCGCGATAGAGATTGGGATTGACAACGATTTTCGCACCTGATTCGCCTGGTGCGATCCCTTGTTGAAATTCTGGTAGGACTTGCCCCAGGGCATTAACAACCAAGTTTAGCAGTTGATTCCGATCGCCATTGATATAATTTAGCGATCGAATCGTCCGTCCCAATGTAGACTCTTTACCATTTGTCGCAAAATCCTGATTCAGTCGCGTGTAATTAATCGCAATTCCAGTGCTAATCGTTTCCTTGCGCTCCCCTGTCAGAATGGTGGGAGTACCTGCGGGTGGTGCTACTAAGCCAACAGCGGGTAGATTTAAGTCAATCCCATAATTCTCACCATTAGCACCACCCTGAAATCCTGGTTGTCTAATTGCGGCGACAGATACAGGCGAAATCACATCACCAAATTGGCTCGTAATCTTTACCCCCGTCGGTTGGAGTTTATTGCGATCAATTACGCTATCATCAATCTTAATTCCTGGTAAGTAAGTACAAGTTCGCCCTGAACCATCCAGACAATTGCCATCGAGACTAATTTGCTGCCGAAATCCCAGTAGAGTTTGGGGTTGGGACACAGCCACTGCAATATCTTGATTCTGAGCGACACTGCGAACTCCAGTAAGTTCTAGTTGACTATTTACCCGTACTACTCGATCTGTGGTAACGCTCTGAACATGCTTGGCACCAATCAGCCTGTAGAGATCAAAGCTCAAATCACTAGTCCGAAAATTACCCGACTCATAGCCACTATTTACAACCGTCGTTGTCAAGTGCGAAATCTTATTTCCATTGACCACAAACTGAGTTGAAAATGGATCGACAACTTCAGCCTCTAGTTCTTTTGGGGCGATGATAAACCGAGGATCTCGCCGTTGCTGCGGCGAAGTGGGAGTATTGAGAGCTGGAACAGCAGGTGTATTATTCGGTGCCGGAATTAGCTCTTGAGTAAGGATGGAATTGAGCGGAACAATTTGGATAATTGGTGGTAACGGGGGAGTTACAATTGGACCAATCAGAGGCAGATCGATTGTTGCGGGAATTGGAGTCGGTAGTTGGGCTGTTGGTACATCTACAGGTACGTCTGGATTTGGGGTTTGGGCAACAGCTCTACTAGCTAGCAGTAAATACCAACTCGCGATCGCGATGCCATAATAGGCTAATTGTGACTTTGGTTTAAGATCAGCAAGTAATCGTAAATACATAACTATCGATGCTCTCAACTAGCATCTTAACTGACGAATTTGGCGAAAAATTTCCAGCCCCAGTTGGTTGATTCAGGGT
>JAJAYU010000039.1 GCA_026786125.1 Chamaesiphon sp. | reverse complement strand
TGCTAGGATTTAATATAGACAGATAAATGACGAGCGAATTTCAGCGTAACTGAATAAAATTTTATGACAACGTTCAATACCCTTGCTGATGCTCCCGATCTTAACGCTGATGACTATGTAGTCATTGGTGTAGCTACCTGCTTCTTCCGTGATGATGATGGCGTTCAAGAACTCAAAGTCGTCGAACCCATCCCTTCCTCTGCCTTGGAAGCTCTGCTCAAAGGTATTCCTACCTCCTACGAGATCGCCACTGCTACCACTCTCGGCGCATTAATCGCTGGTGATGCCCCCCAAATTCCCGCTAATTTCCCCCCTAACTATCAACTGGGTAACGAATTTGCTTACCGTTGTATCGCCACAGCCCGCACCTACAAACGCCGCCCTGAAGCCGCAGCTCACATCGCAATAGGTGATAGCTATACTAGCTTCAACTACTCCACCGAGCGGAAACGGGTGCTCAATGCCGATCGAGTTGTCACCAAAGACGATAATGTCAAGCAACATGCCTATACTCACCAGAAGCTTTAGGACGGGGAGACTGGGGGACTGGGGGACTGGGGAACTGGGAGACGGGGGAACTAGAAGACGCTTGCGTTGATCTTCACCATTCACCATCCACTATTCACTATTCACCTCCACACTAGCGCGTAGGGTGGGCATTGCCCACCACAAGGGTTTTAGCTAATATTTAGACTGGAAATACCTATGACAAAACTAATTAATTCCGTCGCTGCATGACTTTGGGTGCTGCAACAGACAGTGGATAAATAGCCATAGGTTGGGAGCTGTGCTCGTGATAGACTCCTGCCCAAGCATTGAGTAAATTTTCAGCTCCCAATAACCACTGTGCTCGATCTTGTGTCGCTAGATCACCGTTGAGGGGAATGCCTGTGATACTATTTTGAGCACCCGAAAGTATCCCAGTTAGGGCGCAGGTTAGTGGCGATCGATTCTTGGTATGATAAGCGCGACGTGTTGCTAAACCAAAGTCTGCTGGAGTCGATAGAGCGCAATAAATTGCTAATATTGTCGGGGTCATAATCGGGTGTGTGGTAGTCAGTCTCTTGGTAATTTGGTACAAACTACTAGACTGTTCTGATAATTGTGCGATGGTACTGAGTGATTGAAATAGCAATGGATGGAGATTATTCATCTCATCTAGCAGTTGGGAGATAATTGTCTGAGGGTTAAAAGATTCTGTAAGCGATCGAGATATAATATAGCCGATGGCAATTGCACTAGAGCAGGTTTCCCAATCTAGTTGCCAAGCATGGCTAACATCGATTAAGATTTCGCGTAATTTAATTCGATTGTCATGAAAAAATAACATTAACGGTAGCATTGCCACCATTGATCGATCTGGACTAATAATATCTATAGCTATATTTTTAGCCCAATCTTGAGGCTCGAATCGATCATACCTGATTAAGGAATCAATTCCACTTATTAGAATTGGAGTTGTATTAAGAACTAGCTGATTAGGTACGATCTGATATGGACTAATATAAGTAATATTGCCACCGATCAATGCTCCTTGAAATCTATTTAATAATAAGTGTTTCATCTGCTGTGATTTAATCTAGCGTATTACCCTAAAGCCTAACACCTAAATCAATGTTGAATTCTGAATCAGCCACTGCCTTGGGGATTGTATCCGAACCGATTACTGGATATACTGTCGGCACCAGAGCACATGGATTTGTAGAAGTATTAGTAGACTGTCCGATGATTCAAGGTTTATTTACTTATAATATCCCTGAACGATTGAGTATTAGTATTGGTGATATTCTCAGCATACCATTTGGTAGTCAGATCGTTGGGGGAATTGCGATTAGATTAGTAGACAAATTACCTGAAGGTATTTTGATCGATCAGATTAAAGATATTGATGATGTGGTTGCCTCTGGATTATTTAAAGCTAATTATTGGCAGTGGCTAGAACAAATTGCTAAATATTATTATACGCCACTAATTCAAGTGATTAAGATTGCCTTGCCGCCTGGGTTATTAAGTCGATCGCATCGTCGGATTAAAGCGATTTCAACCAGATCGGATTCAGAGATTTTCTTGAGCAGCATTGCCAAGGAATTACTAGATTTGTTAAACTCCCAGTCAGACAGAAATTATAGCTGGCAACATATTCAGAAACAGATTCCTCAAGCTAAAAGAGGTTTGCAAGAATTACTTACTAAAAAATTGGTTGAGTCCTATTTAGAGTCTGGAAAAAACCAAAAGCCTAAATTACAAAAGGCGGTAATTCTGATTTCCGATCTGTTTGGCAGTGATTTAACCGATCGACAAAAATCGATCTTAGCAGTCTTGAAACAACATCATGGTGAATTATGGCAATCAGATCTATTAAAGTTAATTGATACTAAAAGTGCCTCAATCCTAAAAGTGATTGTAGACAAAGGATACATTGCAATTGTCAACAAAGAAAAGCTCAGATTTGAGCAAGAATTAGGTATCTTTCAACAAGAATCAGCTAAGGTATTGACACCGGATCAAGCTAGTGCGTTAGCAGCAATTAATCAGATCTCAGGATTCAGTCAGATACTATTGCATGGGGTGACTGGCTCTGGGAAAACCGAAGTATATCTCCAATCGATCAAACAAATATTAGCACGAGGTCAATCGGTATTAGTGCTTGTACCTGAAATTGGTCTAACGCCCCAATTAACCGACAGATTTCGATCGAGATTTGGGCATAAAGTATATGTCTATCATAGTGAAATTGGTAGCGGCGAACGCTATGATACCTGGAGACAAATGTTGACTGAAACTAGTCAAATTATCATCGGCACTCGATCGGCAATATTCGCACCATTACCCAATTTAGGACTAATTATATTAGACGAAGAACACGATTCTAGTTTCAAGCAAGATCAACCCGCCCCCACTTATCAAACCCGTGATATCGCCAAATGGCGGGCTGAATTAGAATCTTGCCCGTTGATTCTCGGCTCGGCTACTCCCTCTTTGGAGACTTGGGTGAGTATTGAGGCGATGGGGGGACGGAGTGACGGGGTGAATAATGATCTCCAAGTCCCCAAGTCTCCCACTCTCCCAGACGCCCAGACCCACCGTGCCCAACTCCCCCACGCCCCACCGACCCACTGCACACACCGCCACAGTAGACAGA
>JAJAYU010000038.1 GCA_026786125.1 Chamaesiphon sp. | reverse complement strand
TGTTGGAGCGTTTGACGTAGTTGGAACAGGGAAGACGTTCCTTCAGTGAAAAATTCGGGACGTTCGCGGACATATCGATCGCATTCTACTCGTGCTGCGTTGATTAAGGCACTAGAAACGATCGTTTCCAACTGTTTAAAGTTTTGTTCAATGCCGCTATCATTACCTAATAAGCGATAGAGATTACGATGATATTCCTGTTTCTGAATTTGGGTGATTAACTGTTGAAAGAAGTTGCGGACTAATTCTTCAACGGCGGCGACTAAGACATCTTCTAAACCATTGGCTAAATAGTAGAATGCTTCGCTCAAAATCCCAATTAATGGCACGACTGAATTGCGGCGATGGCTAGCTCGTGCTTGTTGGTGGACATGACTAACTGAGAAGGTAGTGAGTAATTCATCCAAACGGCTCACCATTTTGGCTTTGAGTTTGGTAAAATCTGCCTCGAATGCAACGTTGGTATTGCTGGCTACTACTTCATTGACGATCAAATTGATATGTTCTTTAAACTGATCGCCGACATCTTTGAGATCTTTACTCAGGAGTTGAAGCTCTTGCTCTTTAATGGCGGTAGCATCTTGGGGCTGGGCTTTGAGATAATGCCAAGTTTCGAGATAATTGCGACGCAGGCTGATACAGATTGGTTGGAGATCGTCAGCCAGATTTACTAATAATAATGGGCGTTTTTCTTCCATTAAATAGCGAGTGATGGCTGTCCGAAATTCTTCGATACCGCTATCTTTAACGAGTTGTTCTACCAATCCACTGCCCTGTTCGCTGAGAATTCGCAGGTAGTTTTCAGTTGCCGATTCATAGCTGCGGACATCTACCCGAAACTTCTCTACGGGCAATTTGCCAGAGCTAGAGCAATAGCGATTAAATTCATTGATAAACTGGGGAGTCTGATCACTATCAGGGGTGACAGTTGCAGCGAAAAAGGAGTTTAGCCCGAATCTGTCACTGGCATTTGTCTGGCGCAGTTGACTACCCCAAAATCCTCACAAGCCGCTAGTTTTATATACCCGCTGGGAGTCGCGGAATTGTTCACCAATTAAATTGTCTAAGCGTTGGCGCAGTTGGGAATTATACCAGGTTTCATCGATGCGATTGAAGATATAGAAAACTCGATCTCGAACGCCAGGATTTTGGCGAATTCGTTCGAGCATTTCGGTTTCTTCGCTCGTCATATCTCCAGACGAAGCGGGTTTGAGTACGCAGACGACGGCGGAGGTATCGGGGTTTTCGATCTTGGTGTAAGTGAGTTCGGCATCCCGTTTGACTGGTGCATCGATTCCTGGAGTATCTACCAAGACGTTGCCATCTTGCAGCAACGGATGGTGACAATAATATTCTACCCGTCGTAATACTGAACTATTGCTACCCCGCCGCGCATAGCTGGCGGCTTCTTGGAGATTTTTAAAATCAAATTGCTCCATCGATAGGGTACGATTAGTCGTTTTGTCGATATACTTTTGGTTGTCGGTAAAACCTTGAAGTAACAGCTTTAAAGCTGAGGCTTGTTTGGCTCTTTCTGATTTACTTTCGCCGCCTTCTTGTTGGATAATTGCCGTACAGTACTGACTGAGGGTATCGCCGTACTCAGGATAATCAGGATCTTGTAAACGGATAACAGTATTTGTCAGAAGCCCCAATTTATGAGACATTGTTTGAATCTGATTTTCTACTTCTAGCTCAGATAAAAATGTGAGTACTACCCGCTCTTGCTCCGGCTCTGCGTAGGCAATTTGGCATTCTGTCCCTGTAGCGTGTCCTTCGGCACTGTAGAGCAATTCTCGCTCTAGTAGGGCGTTAATTAACATCGATTTACCCGCACTAAATGCGCCTGCAAAAACGATTTCAAAAGTAGGTGCGATCGCTTTTTTGAGTGATGAGCGGACTGCGCTGGTGTCTACTCGTGCTTGCAAGCTGGGTTCTTGCTGAAGTAAGTCGAGGACTGAATCTACCTGTGCTTGGAGGTTTTGGCACTGGGGTAGAGCGTTTGGACTATAGTGAGGACTCATAATTCGGTTTGCGGTTGAAGTGGCGGGAATAGAGAAATACGACTACATCTCTAACTATCATTTAGATTACCCAAACCTTCACCCAATCTAGCTATCAACACATCGATCGAGAGCAGCCACACGATCGGTTAGAATCTAGATTGGTGAACAGTTGCTACTAAAAACTGGTGCCGAATAACTGTTAACTGTAAGAACTTGCATGGCGATACAACTGAGCGATCTCGAACAACAACTAGCGACACTCCAAGCGACAGCCCTAGATGCGATCGCTCAAACTCAATCACTGGAGGTATTAGAGCAATTACGAGTCGATTATTTAGGTAAAAAAGGCGAGATCTCCAAAATCTTGGGCGGGATGGGCAAACTCGCCGCAGAGGAACGTCCAGCGATTGGGGCGGCGGCGAATGTAGTTAAGAATGCGATTCAGGAAAAATTAGATCGATCGAAAGCCGATCTCCAAGCTGCTCAGATTCAGGCTCAATTAGCAGCCGAAACGATCGATGTAACCATGCCAGGAGTATATCAGACTCAGGGACGAATTCATCCGATTAATGGGACGATCGATCGAATGATCGATATCTTTGTGGGTATGGGTTACACCGTGGCAACGGGGCCAGAAATGGAGACGGATTACTACAATTTCGAGGCTCTCAATACC
>JAJAYU010000037.1 GCA_026786125.1 Chamaesiphon sp. | reverse complement strand
TTTAACCGCAGAGGCGCAGAGGACGCAGAGGTAGGAGAATAGAAATACTTAATTTTAGTCTGGAGTTATAAGCCAAATCTAGTTAATGGGTAATAATTTAGAATTAGTTGAAATTGTTGGTGATCGAATTAAAAATTCTCTACAGCAACAAATTACGTTTGCCGAATACATGGGGTTGCTATTATATCATCCCGATCATGGTTATTATGCCAGTAGTGCCGGACGAATTAGCGAAAGCGGTGACTTTCTAACATCACCTCATCTAGCCGATGATTTTGGCGAGATGATTGCTATTCAATTATATCAAATGTGGCAGATTGTGGGTTCGCCACAGGTATTTAGTATAGTTGAAATGGGTGCTGGACAGGGATTATTAGCTGCTCAGATTTTAGACTACTCTAGTCGATTAGATCCAAAATTCTTTCGATCGATCAATTATCTAATTATCGAAGTTGCACCAGCAATGATGCTCGCGCAGCAAGCAAGATTAACAGGTTTCCCAGTCCAGTGGTGTGAATGGACAGAAATCGAAGATCGATCGATTGTTGGTTGCTTTTTATCAAACGAACTTATCGATGCACTACCTGTACATCAAGTCACTGTCACCGAGCAGAAAATTCTGGAAGTTTATATAGCTATTAGCGATGAATCTAATCTGTTTGTTGAGACTATCGGGGAGTTGTCCACTGATAAATTAACTAAATATTGGCAACTAAATCAGATTAACTTACTCAATGGCAGATATCCAGACGAATATCGGACAGAGGTAAATTTAGCGGCACTAAGTTGGTTAGAACAGGTTTCTAAAAAGTTGCAACGAGGATATGTGCTGTCGATCGATTATGGCTATACAGCCGATCGATATTACAATCCGATCCGTGCTCAAGGTACCTTACAATGCTATTACCAACATGCCTATCACAACGATCCCTATATCAACATTGGCAATCAAGATCTCACAGCCCATGTAGATTTTACCGCAGTTCAAAACCAAGGTGAGTTACTAGGCTTGCAGACAGTGGGATTTGTTCAGCAAGGAATGTTTTTGATGGCATTGGGATTGGGTGAAAGAATTGCGGCGATTTCTAATAGTGGTGGCGATATTCAATCATTACTCCGCCGTCGTCATAACTTACACCAATTAATCGATCCAATGGCATTAGGTAAATTTGGTGTATTGATTCAAAGTCAAGGATTAACACTCGAAGAACAGAAAATATTATTAACAGGTTTATCAATCTCTTAACTTATCCACCACTTATATGGATAGCTATAAATTCAGCTATTCAGTCTATCAACGTCCATTTCGACAACCACTGAAAACTAGTCATGGGGTGTGGAAAATTAGGGCGGGGGTAATTATTCAACTTACAGATGATCTCGGTATATCTCATCAGGGAGAAATCGCTCCAATTTCGTGGTTTGGTTCAGAATTGATCGAACAGGCAAGATCATGGTGTCAACAAGTTGGCGATATTATTACTACCGCTCAAATTTATCAAATCCCCGATCATTTACCTGCTTGTCAGTTTGGATGTGGGAGTGCTTTGACAGCATTTAATCCTGTTTTATCTTCTCCTGTCTCAATACCAGATCTTAGTGCCCTATTGCCTTCAGGTGCCGCTGCAATCGCTAGGATACCAGTCTTGTTTGCTCAGGGATACTCGACCTTTAAATGGAAGATTGGCGTACTGCCAATCGCCGACGAAGTGGCAATCTGGCAACAATTGATGATGGCTCTACCGCAAAATGGGAAACTTCGGCTCGATGCCAATGGGGGTTTGAGTTATGAACAAGCCCAACAGTGGTTGAAAATTTGTAGCCAGGAACCACGGATCGAGTTTATCGAACAACCTTTGGGTGTAGATTCACTTGAGCAGATGCAAGCATTAGCCGAGATATATGATACGCCAATTGCGATCGATGAATCCGTCGCGACATTTGCGCTGCTCCAAGCCGCACATACCCAAGGTTGGCGTGGGATCTATGTCGTCAAACCTGGCATTGCCGGATTTCCGTGGCGATTGGCTGAATTTATTACTCAACATCAACTCGATGTGGTTTTTTCATCAGTGATGGAAACTAGCGTCGGGAGAGATGCAGCCTTTCGACTAGCTTCAGGATTAAAGCTAACTCGCAGCATGGGCTTTGGTGTAGATGAGTGGTTTGTAGAAATGCCTACGACTCCAGCCGTAGGCATTCTATAGGTATCAAATTGGGCTAATCTAATCTGAAATTAAAAGGTAGCCGCACGTACACACCATGAGGATCGTTGAAGCTTTTAAGAATACCCAACTCAGATTTGACTTTGAGTAATTCAGTCGTTAAAGGATCTTGACTTTGGAGCGCGCGAATATCTTTGGCACTACCAAACTTTTTGAGAAATTTCTCTTCCCAGCCTTCAACGGCTGGATATTCTTCTAGTTCCCAATCATCACCTAGTTTAGCAACTTGAGCAGCATAGACGATCGCGTCATTTAGCCCACCGATATTATCTACTAATCCAATCTTTTTAGCATCAACACCAGACCAAACTCGTCCCTGAGCAATTTCAGCAACTTTATCTTTTGGTAACTTTCGAGATTCAGAAACTTTATTTAGGAAGTCATCATAAATATCATTTACCATCTGTTGGGAGATTGCTAATTCTTGGGGGGTACGAGGACGAGAGATTGTCGTACTATCTGCTAATTTTGATGTTTTAATTACATCCCACGTAATACCATTATTGTTCGCTAATTTTTGGTAATTAAAGTTAATTCCAATCACCCCGATCGATCCAGTAATTGTATTTGATTCGGCAAATATTTTATTAGCATAAGTAGAGATCCAATATCCACCAGATGCAGCTACATCACCCATCGAAACTACCACGGGCTTCTCTTTTTGCAAGAGTCGAACTTCCCGTTGAATAATATCTGAAGCCAAGGCACTAC
>JAJAYU010000036.1 GCA_026786125.1 Chamaesiphon sp. | reverse complement strand
TAGGTTGGGGACAGTCAGGGTTTACGCAGTAGCTCATTGAGCCTCACCAATGGAACATTTCTTTCGACATACTGTTGTTTCTTGGCGTACTTCTGTGGCTGGGATCAGCGCAAGTAGCCTCCCGTGGGGGGATGGAAGCTTCCCTTGATCGGGAAACCAGACTGGCTCAGACTCAAATTCAGATAAGATAACTAACCGATCTCTTGAGTTGTAGAGTAGGGCAAGTAAATGATTTAGTAATTTGCTTCTAATTCTACCGCTTTTATTCACATGGTGTATTGTTACCTCATAGTATTGTATTCCTGATGCTGTTTCTGGATTAGCCTAAGTGCCAACAGCAGATTGACATCGATCTCGTTATTTCTAAGGTACCCATAAGCCAGTGAAAATATCTCGTAGGCGAGGAAATATTTAAAGCTCTGTTCAATCTCGTTCGTTAATTATCTCACAATCCCTCTCCCCCTATGCTTCGATCGTCACCCGCAAATTCCCCCGCTTCTTCAGGACTCGACAGGAAGTGGTCGCTCGAAACTCTTCACCCTGAACATTTTGTTCGCGGGCAAACTCTAGATCGATCAGGGTGCTACCGACGCGGAGATTTTTGAAGGAAAGTTGCTGAATGCTCGCTGGTAAAGCTGGATCGATAATGCGGAGATAGTTACTGGGAGCATCAGGGACTAAATTTACCATCATCTGGAGTAGTTGGAAAATTGTGCCAGTTGCCCAGGCTTGAGGGGAACAAGCTACAGGGTATTGAATCGGACTATGTCCTGCTGTATGCTCGTAGCCACAGAATAGTTCGGGCGGACGGTTATAGGGTTGATGGCTCGTCATGTCCAAGATACCTTCAGCAACTTCTAAGGCTTGTTCCACGGCACCAACGGCACGGAGACCCATCGCAATCAAACTATTGTCATGGGGCCAGACTGAGCCAGTATGATAGCCGATCGGATTGTATGCTGGTGACTGACTACTAAGGGTCCGAATCCCCCAGCCAGTAAACATATCTGGTGCTCGTAGGCGTTCGGCGACACTCTTTGCTTTTTCGGGATAAAGCAGTCCATGCTGGAGACATTGGCCTGGATTGGAACCGATCCCATCTACTTGTTTACCAGCACCATCGAGAGCGAGGGCAATAAAATCTCGATCGGGAATCCAGAAATCCTGATTAAAACGTTGTTTCAGGCTCTGAGCTTCCTGGTGCCAACGGCTGGCGAGTTCAGGTTCTTGGCGAATTTTAGCCAGTTCACTCATCCGTATTTTGGCAGCATAAACATAGGCTTGAACCTCACACAGCACAATCGGCCCAGTCGCAATTTTACCCTGACGATCGACAATACAATCACTAGAATCTTTCCAGCCCTGGTTAACTAGTCCCCGTGCTGAGGTGCGATAGTAGGCGAGATAGCCAGTATCGGCGCATAACCTGTCGATCCACGCCATTGCTGCTAGAGCATGATCCCATAGCCTGTCCAAGGTATCGGTATCATGAGTCCAAGCATAATATTCGGCATATAGCATCAACCATAGTGGTGTCGCATCAACTGTTCCATAATAAGGCGTGTGGGGAATCTCCTGACACCGAGCCATTTCCACCATCCGTAATTCATGGAGAATTTTGCCTGGTTGTTCTTCCCGCCACTCATCATCGACCTTGCCCTGGTAATGAGCTAGTACCATCAATGTTTCACGGGCAATGGTCGGATCGAGGATCAGAATCTGACTAGCCGCAATAATCGCATCCCGTCCAAATAGAGTACAGAACCAGGGTACGCCTGCGGCTAGTACTGTCCCTTTCTGACCCAGACTATTGACCGTGGAACTAGCGAAATCGAAGCTCTGACGCAATAAATAGATGTCCTGTTCTGCTCGTTCGATCGTCCGATTGATCTCCGGATTATCCGTGCGAATTTGGACAATTTGCGATCGCCAGTTGTCTTCCTCCATCATTTCTGCTGCTTTAGCTTGGATTAATGCCATTGGACTATTCACCCGTGAAACTGGGCGATTGTTCATCAACATTGCCAAGCGATAGCCGATCTGACAACTAGCATGGGAAGCCAATTCAATTTGCCAGACTGCGGTGTAGCCCTTGAGATAGTCCGGCAGACGATGATCGAATTGAATTTGTGACTCTAGAATTGCCCCATCTAGTCCCTGATAAGCCAATGTCAATTCCTTGACAGGTGTCGGGATATCTTGACTTTCGACTTGGGCTAACCGCAGCAATCGACCCCGTTGCTGACGCTGAAAACCCCGAATCTCAAATAGATCGGCAAAGTCAGCATCAAAGCTCAAGCTCAGTTCAAAGCTAACTGATGTAGTATTGTAATTATGGATGGTCAGTTCTTCAAACAAGCCGCCATTGATGACAATTTCTCTTTGAATACTAATCGTTTCAGCATTAATATTCGGAATAGTTGGATTGGTGCAAAGTGCTGAGAGTGCGAATCCTTTGTCCGCATTGCAAGTCAGTAAAATCGGCGAACGCCCTGCTATTTGAAGTTCCAACCGACTCAAGAAGCGAGTATCGCGACAAAATAATCCCAAGCTGGAGATTGTCTCATCTCGTAAACAGCCAGAAATATTGCCGAGCATGTCGGTAATCAGAAATAGATCGTCATCTTTGAGTGTCAGGGCAGGTTGCGTTCTGTCGCTTACCACGCAATCCCATCCTGGTAGATCTAGCTCCCCAACTGGGACAAAGATTTTTCCTTCAAGTTCGATCGAATTTGACATAGCAATCATCTCTGGGCTAGATGACATCAAGAATTGTTGATGTCTAGGGCACTTATTTTCATTGTAATTGGTTCTGTATTCACAGTCCATCAGTTGGGCGCGACCCCACCGCCAACCAATGACAACAGATCTGTAACTTTCGCTCAATTATTAAACTTTTCAATAATTTGCTTGCATAAACAACGTATTAATGATAAGTTATTCATCTGTGACGCATTTGAATTAACCAATTTAAGTAGCGAATCGCACCTGGGGGTGTGGTGGAATGGTAGACGCGACAGACTTAAAATCTGTTATCCGTAATGGATGTGCGAGTTCAAGTCTCGCCACCCCCATCTTGATTAAATTAACCAACTGTCCGATCTGGGCGAATATTTTTAATAGCTTTTGTCTAATTTTACTGGTTAGATAAATCTTATAAATCTGGATCCAGATCACAGCTAATCAGATTACTTCTAAACACATATATAAAAATCCCAACTTTCTAGAAAAGTTGGGATTTTTTTGTCATAAATCGGCATATTTTCCGGATGGCTGGATGGATTTGGTGTAAATACAGAAACAATCGATTTGGATCCAGCAATGCCAATCGAGATCCCTAATTGTTATTATCTGTACCCCGAATTAAAATGAAACTCTCGACTATTGCCTGGTTGTCGAAAACGATCGCACTGCCATTATTTATGGGACTCTTAAATATTTTACCCGCAGGTGCTGAACAAATCGCTCGATCGAGAAGTTCTGTGATCGAACTATTGCCATCGGTGACAGATCTCAATCTATCAGTGCCAGTTACGGCTAATCCATCATCCCTCGATCGACCAGAAGCATCTGACTCGATCAAACCAATCTGGTCTCATCCTAATTCTTCTACTCGAAAAAATTCATCATCAACCGTGCGGAGAGAGCAGCCAAAGAAGGCTAAATTGATCGCTAACTCAGGGGAATCTTTGCCATCAAATACTAGATCTGGTGGAGATCGATCTAACCGGAAAAATTTGACAGCGAGAAACACGGATGCTAGTTCTGAACTAACAGGAAGAGATGGTCGCAGATCGAGATCTAACTCTAGAAAAGATATTGCTGCTATCTCTCAACCCCCATTGAGCGGCAACTATTTTAGATTAGTCAGAGATCCAAATAAAGGCACTAACGATATGGGCAATCCGATCTACATCCTTGAAGCTTATGTCAGAGGTGAGAAGTACCAGACATTTAATTCTGTCTCAGGCACAGTAAAAAGTCAAAGCTTAGATCGAAATCTTGGTGAAAATGCGGCACCCTTGCCCGATGGTAAATATGGTGTCAGTAATCAAATTGTACCTGGAACACTATATGAGGTTGGCAAAACCTTTATCGCAATTTACCCATTATTTAAGACAGCTCGAATTGATTTAGGAATTCATCTTGATCGTAGTTTCAATCAGCCAAATGGCTTTGATGGTACCGCAGGTTGTATTGGGATTGCTACTATCGCTGAACGTAATGCAGTTAATGAATTTATAACTAAATATCGTCCACGTAATTTATTCGTCAACATTGAATCCTAAGGTCGATCGATCCTCAGGTCACTTTTAGACATTCTCTGCGATTGATTCTACCTGAGAGCGACTGCTCTAGAGACTTCAATAGCAGGGAATTTTTGTGTTATCTTGACAGCAGTTATCCTTTTATCAATCTTGTTTATATATCTATGGATCGCTCCAAGATTGTTGCAGTAGCTACAGGCATAATTTCGATCGGTCTAGCAATTGCCTATCTACTAATCGTCCAGATTATTGACTCTCGCGGTGAGATGCTTCCGGCTCCAATCACCGAGACGTTGTTCCAGGGATTGCTAAAAATTTAGGAGTCTCCAAGCTGGTGAACTGAGCGTGAGTCAGTGAAGATCTAGCTAGTTGTTAATTGTGGACAGCTCAGTGGGATTAATGAAGGAATGAAAGATTGTCCTTCAACCATTGAATTTACCAAATTAATCAGTGCCTCTTTATTGCGGTTGCGGATGAAATCGCCATTCTTTGGTACTCTAGCAATGTTTGTGCGGTTTATCCCCAGCCCAAATATCGCCGCCGCTGCTACCGATGGACGAGATGTATTTTTTAATCCTGATTTTTTGGACTCCTTGCCCAGCGAACAGCAAGATGGTTTACTATTGCACGAAATTCTCCATGCCGCCCTATTGCATCCCTTACGATTGAGAGAACGGAATCCGCAACAATGGAATATCGCTGCGGATATTGTGGTGAATGGGATGATCCTCCGCCAAACGGGATTTGAATTGCCAGAGGGTGGATTACGAGATCGAAAGCTGGAACATCTCAGTGTGGAAGAAGTATATGAGTTATTGCCACCAAATGCAGCAGATTACTTTCAATTGAGCAATCCAGATCTGCTGACCCCAACCGTTGGTAACTTAATTAGAAGTACCACAGACGAGAGTGGTTCAGCCAAGGTACAACAGCCGGAGCGAATAGATTGTAACAACGCACAAGACTTGACAGCACATTGGCAACAAGCATTTCACCAAGCGACAGCCGTTGCCAATTCTAGTAAACCAGGTAGTGGCACCGTCGGAATCGATCGAGAATGGGAATTTGTTGTCAATCCTCAGCTAGATTGGCAATCTTATCTCTGGCAATATTTAGCCCAAAATCCCACAGATTTTCAAGGCTTTGATCGACGTTTTGTTGGGCGGGGACTCTATCTTGAAGCATTACAAGGTGAGTCGGTACGAGTCTATATTGCTGTTGATACCAGTGGTTCTGTTAAAGCCACCGCACTCGGATTATTTCTAGCAGAAGTGAGAAGTATTTTGGGTGCCTATCCTCACCTAATCTGCGATTTGTACTATGTCGATAGTGATGTGTATGGCCCTCATCCGCTGACTAGTTATTCAACATTGCCCATCCCCCGTGGTGGTGGAGGTAGTTCCTTTAGAGCATTTTTTGATCGAGTATCAGAAACCTGCAACGAACAAGTTCAACCTGTCTGTATTTATTTAACTGATGGTTATGGTGAATTTCCGACTACCGAGCCATCATTACCGACGCTCTGGGTGGTGACTCCTGGTGGTTTGGATTTAGCTTTATTCCCCTTTGGTGAGACAGTCCGGTTGCTGGATCGGGGTTAGGGAGCGGAGGAGTGGGGGATTGAGGGAATGGGAGACTGGGGGACTGGAAATTCACCATTCACCCTTCACAAGCTCCAATACTTACCCAAGTACTAGAGCTTTGTCCATCTGCCCCGTGAAACCACTCCTTTTTCCAAATTGGTGCTTGGTGCTTGAGGGTATCGATCGCGTACTGACAAGCCGCAAATGCCTCACCACGGTGGGGACAGCCCACAGCGACTAGGACGCTAATTTCACCGATTTCTAATTTCCCGACGCGGTGATGAATCACGATCCGATTTGTATCTGACCACCGAGCGCGGATTTCCCAGCCAATAGCGGCAAATACCCGCATTGCCATCGGTTCATAGGCTTGGTATTCCAAATAGTCTACCGCTTGTCCATCGGTGCGATCTCGCACTGTCCCGCTCATGATTATTACTGCCCCATTGCCTGGAGCGTCGGCGAGTTGGTAGACATCATCTAGCAATAACGGCGCGAAACCGATCGCAAATCGATCGTCGGGATGTGCTGAGACTTGAGTGAGAGCTATAGGAGTAATCGTCACGATCGGTAATAAGTCTGTTGCTAGAATCTAAATTATATGTTATGTTTAGAAAGGTTAATTAATAACTACAGCTTGGATAGGTGGCTGAGTGGCCGAAAGCGGCACACTGCTAATGTGTTATGGGGGTGACCTCATCGAGGGTTCGAATCCCTCCCTGTCCGTTCTAAAGTTATTAGTCAAACCTAAAGTAGGGGCAGTTCATCAACTGCCCCTATTTTGTTTTTATTGCAGTACGGGCAATTCATGAGTTGCCTTGACTGGGAAAGCTGCTTGTTCGAGGGCTAATTTTTCAGCCAGTCTTTGTGCTGCGAGGATATCTAGTTGCTGCCAAACTTTTTGGAGTAGTGGATCTAATCCAGTCCGAGTTGCTGATGAAATCAGAAAGACTGGTTGTTTTGCCATCGCACTCAGAGCTTTAGCAATTTCAGCGACTTCTTCCTCATCGACAGCATCAATCTTGCTCAGAGCGAGAATTTGGGGACGGGTAACTAGGGTGTCACTATAAGCAGTCAACTCTTGCTGAATCGTCTTGTACGCAGCGATCGGATCGTCACTAGTTGCTTCGACTAAATGCAATAATACTCGGGTGCGCTCAATGTGGCGCAAGAAATCATGTCCCAGCCCCGCGCCTTGAGAAGCACCTTCAATCAGCCCAGGAATATCTGCAAATAAAGTTCCATCGCCAGACGGCTTTCTGACTACACCTAAATTAGGTACTAGAGTTGTAAACGGATAATCAGCAACCTTGGGACGTGCCGAAGAAAGTGCCGAAATCAAAGTAGATTTACCCGCATTGGGTAGCCCGATAATCCCGACTTCAGCTAATAATTTTAGCTCCAAGCGAATTCGTTTTTGTTGCGGTGGTTGTCCTGGTAGGGCGTATTCAGGCGCACGATTGCTATTACTTAAAAAGTGAGCATTGCCTAGTCCACCTTTACCGCCAGCAACAACGCGGAAAGTCTGTCCTGGCTCGACTAAATCAACCAAGAGTTCGTCAGTTGCTGTATCAAAAATCATTGTACCGCAGGGGACATCGACGTTCAGGTCATCACCTGTTGCGCCCGTACAGTTTTTTGAGCCACCTTTGCCACCATTTGCAGCTTTGAAGCGACGGTTGTACCGAAAATCTAGTAGGGTTTGGAGGTTTTCAACAGCAGTAAAAAAGATCGATCCACCTTTTCCCCCATTCCCACCAGAAGGACCTCCTGCTGGTACATATTTTTCACGCCGAAAGGTGACAATCCCATCGCCGCCGCTGCCTGATTCTAGTTCTACTTCTGCGAGATCGATGAATTGCATGGTTTAGGCGATTGGATGTAAACGAGTCAGGTCTTATTTTAGCTCACTATCATGAATTGAGCATTACTGCTTGACTATTCTCTGTTTGCTAGTTAATTTTCGAGGCAGGAGCGAGCTGGATGTGTTGGGTTGAAGAATGAAACCCAACCTACAGATCTCAATTCACACTTCTCCTTGCGGAGAGGCTATTGCTAGGGCAAACGCTCCGCTACCGCGAACAGTGCAATCCATCCACTATTCACTAGTTTTAAACTGCTCTTTTGCACTGGTAAAAGCTGTTGCCATTACTGACTGAATTTGATGTGGATCGGGTTTTTTGCCACCCATCAGATCGCCAAAATAAACACAAGCACCTTCGCCCAATGCCACGGTATACGCCGCCGCCCAAGAAGCAGAAATCACGCTGCCAAAACCAGGGATAAATTTGATCAATTGTCGTGCTACTAATTGAGCGACAAAACCACCCGCGATCGCACTTACTACTCCCCCAGCTTGCGATCGAGTCAATGTTTGACCGTATAATTTACCAAGTAATCCCACCATCGAAACTTGGATCGCAGTGAGGACGGGTAAGTCAGCAAAAGGTAAGGGAATCGCCGCGACTGTGCCTGCGGCGATCGAGAACGGTAAGATATAACGGCGGGCAACATCACGATAAATATTGCCAATTTGGTCGCCAGAATCACCACTAATGGCTGAAGTGCCAGTTTGGAGCAATTGAGACATCGCTCTGGCTTCTGCTTCCGGTAGCAAATCCGCGAGGGTGTCGCGCATTGTCTCCAAGCCATAAAATTCGGGCGTGTATCCGTCATCAGCCAGTGTGAAGTCAATTAGCACAGATCGATCGAACAGCCCTGTAAATGCCTGCTGGATGGCTGTGAAGGCTCGATCTACAGACTCGATACTCGTTGGCTGTTCGGGATGATCGAGTTGAGTCTGGGGATATAGTTCGTGTAGACAAGTAACTGCTAATAAACAGGGAATTTGGGGATATTTTTCCCGTAGCTCTTTGGCAATTTGGCGGAGGGTATCGATCGCAAAATCATTAATTTTGACAGTCAGGATAATAATCCGTGGGCGATTAGTCTCAGCTTCGAGATCGCTGACTAGCTCCTGAATTAGGCTATTGGTATCTCGATCAATATCCCCCAAGCCAACTGTATCTGTAAATACTAATAATGGCAGTTCGTTAGAAGGATAATTGTAGCGAATCGTCGATTGGGTATGGGGTCGAAATCCCTGTCCAACGATTTCCGCTGATACTCCCGTTAATCCTCTAACGATCGAACTTTTACCTGCTTGGGGTTTACCGATTAATAAAGCTTCGGTTGTGGGTAATTGAGCGCGCACACTGGTCAAAATCTCGGCTACCTGAGCATCATCCACGCTAAACCACTTGCTGACTGTTTCGGCTGCTTTATCTACAGGTAAAATCTGCATCACTTTATCTGTCGCTGTGTGCCATCCCGCTGCAAGTCTATCTGTCCAAGTATCTGCCGTGGGTTTGATCTCGGCGTTGTCTGTGGTTGCTGAAGATTTTTTTGGGTTTGGCACGATCTTAGGGGATGACTGCGCTATTACTGTCTTAATTATCCGCTACTCGATCGATC
>JAJAYU010000035.1 GCA_026786125.1 Chamaesiphon sp. | reverse complement strand
GAGATCGATATTTTGTCGCCGAAACTCATCGAGTAGATTGAAAAATTGTTTAAATCCCTCCTGCTCAGTATGACAAGTCAACATAATCATCTTTGCCCAAGAAGCCACTGATTTGATGCCTAACTTTTGCTGTAACCACGGCTGAAAGTCGGCATGAAATGATTCTTCGCTATCCGTAAGATCTACATCACTCTGAGCACGAGCGAATTCATAACCCACCAAAAACATAAATAAATCGCTCACAGATGGACTAGCAATATAGATTCCAGGATTTTTTTCGATTTTTTGCAGCAGATCGAATAAGTTACTCATAGCTAAGACCTCAATTATTTATAGGCTATCTAATTCCTCTAACACAAACTTTTCACTCATGCAGTGAAAGCTACTTATCCACTGCTCTCTGGGTGTGCCTTGATCTGATAAATTATCGAATACCTTACCTAGCACTTCTACGCCATAGTGGGTGCCATTTTCTGTGATTGTTGATCCTGAATTATGTCGATCGCAAATGATAAAAACTTCATTCCGTCTTTTGGTTCTCAGTCTCAGAATTTTCCCTGCTATTCTATTTTCGCGCAACCACTGCATTACTGCAATTGCACAGCGGTCACATTCCAGAATTTCGTAGCTACTGACAATTCCACCAACATTCTGCCAAATCTCTTGATTATCCATCAGTAGTAAGGGATCCTATCAATGGAATCTTCTGTTCTTGTTTTAATTGCCTACTTAACAAGCGCATATCGAAAAAGAGGTAGGAATAATTCATAGATTACCCCAACCTCTTTTTTAATCCAAACATCAATCCTACCGCTTCGGGATTTTTAAGCCCAAAGTCCCGTGAAAATCTTCCTGAACCTTGTGAGTCAATTGGCGTGATACCCGATTGACAATTTGTTTCAAAACTTTATTGCCCGTACCCTGAATCACCCCAGTCGGGAGCTTGTAGATAAACTTGGGAAACTGAATATAGACATGTAGATCGAGATCCCAGTCTACTTTGGTACCCAAATTGTCCCCGTCCATAGTCTCTACGAGTTTCATCTCAGCATTGAAACTTACTTCATACCCCAGTGGAGTGTAGTCGGGGATTTCAACAGTTCTAATCCGATATACAGCACTTTCCTGGGGCAACAATTCCAAGCCGATTTTTGGCTCAACTGTATAATTGAATGAATCAAACTTACCGATCGTCAGATCATAGCCATTCGAGCCGATCGGTTTGACGGTCATTGGATGAGCACAACGAGTAAACCAGCCCTGATGAGCATCTAGATATTTACCCACAGTTTTGACATCTGCGCCCATTGACATCGTGTCGGTGAAGCGATAGCTAAAACAGAATGGTTGGGGGCGATCTGTGTCGATTGACCCCAGATCCCGCTGTGATAGTTCAGAATTCATCAAAACTGGAATTGTTTTTATGCTATTTTTTTCAAGTGTTTCTACTGGCATCCCCTTTTATCCCGTTAATTGTGCTGATTGCTTAGATATATTTACAAGCGATAGCTGATGAAAACCGGAAATTTTAAACTATTCAATCTAAAGTAGTGAGAGAATTAGATTTACCGTCTATTGTAACCAAAACTGAATGAAAGCATTTGTAGCAGGCGCGACAGGAGAAACCGGACGACGGATCGTCCAAGAATTGGTCGATCGGCAGATTCCAGTGCGGGCGATGGTGCGAGATATCGCCAAGGCACAAGCCATTTTACCAGCAGAAGTAGAATTAATTGTAGGTGATGTCCTCGATCTTGGCAGTATTGTGACAGCGATCGGTGACAGCACGGTAATTCTCTGCGCTACAGGAGCCAAACCTAGTTTAGACCCGACTGGCCCCTATCAGGTAGATTATCAGGGCACCAAAAATTTGGTAGATGCGGCAAGATCCAAGGACATCGAACAGTTTGTCTTTGTTTCCTCGTTGTGTGTATCCAAATTTTTCCATCCCCTTAATTTATTTTGGTTGATTTTGTGGTGGAAGCAACAAGCTGAACAGTACCTCAAAGCTAGTGGTCTTAACTATACGATCGTGCGTCCTGGCGGACTCAAGAACGAAGATAATTCCAACCCTGTGGTCATGTCCGGCGCGGATACCCTCTTTGATGGTAGTATACCTAGACAAAAGGTCGCTCAGGTGTGCGTTGAGTCACTCACTGATATTCGATCGCGAAATAAAGTACTCGAAGTCATCAGTCAACCTACAGCAGTCGCTAAAAGCTGGGCAGACCTATTCGCCAGCGTGTAGCTATGGATAGCCATTAGTTACGATCTCCACTTTAGCCCCAATCCTGCATGGACAAACGTAAACATAAACGTTTGAGAACGACTTACATCGCGCTCTGTTGTATTTTATCGATCGGTTTAATCGCTCGATGCGAACGACTATCACCCCCACAGATCTCCGAATATTCAATTGGTGAGAAACCGCACATCCCTGATGAAAATTCGATCGGGTTGCCATTGGTGATGACTGATGGCGATCCCTACATTCGAGCATTGATGCGGATGATTTCCAAAAGTGAGTCAAATGGTCCTCGACCTTACACGCTATTGTATGGTGGCAAGCATTTTGATAATCCCCGTCGTCATCCTAATCAGTGCATTCGGATTGTCAATGGTCCCAATATTAATAACTGCTCTACCGCTGCGGGTCGATATCAAATGATTGATATTACTTGGGTTAGACTTGCCAAAAGATATCACCCCCAGCGCGATTGTGTGTTGTTTGTTTTTCAGTGTGATTATAGTTTTGAAGCTCAGTATCAAGATCAAGTTGCTCATGCTTGGCTCAGTGACCCCGAAGCTTGGAATATGAATATTCCAGAGTTATTAAAAGCTGGCAAATTGGAAAAAGTCAGAAAGCGACTGTCCAAAACATGGACTAGCCTAGGCTATGGAATCGAGACCAATAGCATGACCTCCCAATTAGCCGGAATTTATCAGCAGTTATTAGAGGAAGAATTAGCAAGCTCTAGATAAATAGTGAATGGTGGATACTTCGACTACGCTCTGCGAAGGCAGACGCTACGCGAACAGTACAGGTGGTGGATGGCTCGCACTGAGCGTAGCCGAAGTGTGAATGGTGAATAAGATAGTTAATATCACAGATTACTAGCGGATATTTTTAGAAGGAAAAGAGTGTAATTAACTATCAATTATCAATTATCAACTAATCTTTCGCCATCATTAATTCGACAAAATTGGTATAAACTTCACCTCGAATAAAATCAGGATGTTCAAGAATGCGTTGATGAAAATCGATCGTTGTGGGAACACCTGTAATTGCATACTCCCGCAATGCTCGACGCATCCGCCGAATCGCCATATCTCGATCGACTCCCCAGACGATTAATTTGCCAATCAGGGAGTCGTAAAAGGGGGGAATCTCGTAATCGGTATACACATGAGAATCAATCCGCACTCCTGGTCCTCCTGGAGCCAGATAACCAGTGATTTTACCGGGGGATGGTCGGAAATTGTGGTCGGGATCTTCGGCATTGACGCGCCACTCGATCGAGTGTCCTTTTAAGACTACTTGCTCTTGAGTGAAGGAGAGTTTTTCACCTTGGGCGACGCGAATTTGCTCGGCGATCAGATCTAGTCCGGTAATCATTTCGGTGACGGGGTGCTCGACTTGGATGCGGGTATTCATCTCCATAAAGTAGAAATCACCATGTTTATCGAGCAGAAATTCGACCGTACCGACTCCAGCATAATCGATCGATTTGGCAGCAGCGATCGCGGCAGCACCCATCTTCTGCCGGAGTTCGGGGGTTAATGCTGGGCTGGGAGCTTCTTCTAATAGTTTCTGATGGCGGCGTTGGATCGAGCAATCGCGTTCGCCGAGATAGACGACATTGCCATAGTTATCGGCGAGGATCTGAAACTCGATATGACGCGGAGATTCGATAAATTTCTCGACATACACGCCCCCATTGCCAAAGGCGGCTTCTGCTTCACCCTGAGCGGCATGATAGAGCCGCACTAAGTCCGCCTCTTCGCGGACGAGACGCATCCCGCGCCCACCACCGCCAGCGGTAGCTTTGAGCATCACGGGATAACCGATTTCGCCAGCGACTTTGAGGGCTTCTTCGGCATCGGCGAGGAGTCCATCGCTACCGGGTACCGTTGGGACACCAACCCGTTTCATCGTTTCCTTGGCGGTGGATTTGTCGCCCATTGCCCGCATTGCGGCGGGGGAAGGGCCGATAAATGTCAGATGATGATCCGCACAAATCTCGGCAAAACGGGCATTCTCAGCCAGAAATCCATAGCCGGGGTGAATGGCTATCGCATTGCGAGTCAGGGCGGCAGATATAATATTTGGGATATTCAGATAGCTCTTGCTGCCAATCGGTTCGCCGATACAGACTGCTTCATCGGCGAGTTGGACGTGAAGTGCCTTGCGATCGATCGTTGAATGCACCGCAACTGTGCCAATCCCCATCTCGCCACAGGTCCGAATAATTCTGAGCGCGATTTCGCCCCGATTGGCAATTAAGATTTTAGAGAAAGACATTTTGATACAAATTCCTAACTTCAGAGATGGGGATTGTTAAAGGTTTTATTTTCAGACTCATGACTCAGTATATACAAAGTGGTGAGCCTGTTCTCATTTCACCCCATCTAAAGCTAGGATCGATTATTCCACTACAGAGTCATACCGCAAACCATTGGAGTAATCGGATCGAAATTCTGTCTGCTAATTTAGACTTAGAGAACGAGGAGGCGATTGAACATTTGTGACATCAGCACTCGAACGATTAAATCAAATGTACTACGATTTTTTCGATTTTTTTCGATCGCAGGCACGGCTGATGAATGCTAAAAATGTTCAAACCAAACCGAATTATGGCATCGATGCACCAAGTCTAGATCGTAGGTTGGGTTGAGCCTCGAAACCCAACATTTCAAGGGTGATGGTGTGTGAGTTGGGTTGCGCTATCGCTTAACCAAACCTACTAACTTAACGAACTTTAAATCCTCAGATCGGGATTCAATTACTACCACGACCGCAGATTATTGTGAGATTTTTCAATCGTAATGCTAATGGTTCATTGAGGACTGTCGGATCGTACCGCCATTCCCAATTACCTTCGGCTAAACCCGGAAAATTCATCCGCGCCGCACCGCCTAAACCCAGCACATCTTGGAGGGGAAAGATTGCCGTACTCGCTACTGAAGTCATCGCCAATCGGATCAGATCCCAATGTACTCCCGCCGAACAAATACCACCAGAATATAACAAGAAGCGATCGCGTTCGACACCTTCTAATTTCTCAAACCAACCAACACTGGTATCATTGTCGTGGGTACCTGTATACACCACAAAATTGGGTGCGTGATTGAATGGTAAAAAAGGATTACCATTATCCGAACCGAAGGCAAATTGGATGATTTTCATACCTGGAAAACCAAACTGATCGCGCAGGGCTTCCACGTCGGGGGTAATTACGCCCAAATCTTCAGCCAAAATCGGCAAATGTCCCCATTTATTTTGGATCGTGGTAAATAAATCTGCACCTGGAGCCTTAATCCACCGTCCATTCATGGCTGTAGTCTCACCCTGTTCGACTGCCCAAAATGCTTGGAAACCGCGAAAGTGATCGACCCGAATTACATCCCCCAATTTGAGGAGTGATTCAAACCTTTGAATCCACCAATTAAATTGGGTATGTGCTAGATTTTCCCAGTGATAAACTGGATTCCCCCACAATTGTCCAGTTTCACTAAAGTAGTCGGGCGGTACGCCAGCCATCAGGGCGGCGGCTCCGGTGTCGGGATCGAGTTCAAAGAATTCTTGATTTGCCCAGACATCGGCACTATCGTGAGCGACATAAATCGGAATATCACCGATGATTTCAACTTGGCGATCGCGTGCGTAATCTCTTAATGCCGACCACTGTTCAAAGAACTTAAATTGAATAAATTTATGATAACTAATTTGGTGCGTGAGTTGATTTTGCCAGTGAATTAACGCGATCGGTTCGCGTTTGACTACATCTGGCTCCCATTGATACCAGCCCTGGCCATCATGTGCTTCGCGTAACGCCATAAATAAGGCATAATCATCCAACCAATAGATCTGACTGTGGCAGAAGTTATCGAAGTTGTGCTTTTGGTCAGCATCGGCGAATGATTGAAATCGATCGAAGGCAATATGAAATAATTTAGTTTTGACTTCGACCGTCAGCGCAAAATCAACACGATGAGTCGGAAAATTGGGGAGATTTTCTAAATCTGTACCAGCAAGTAATCCATCATTTAAGAGTTTAACCGGACTGATTAACAATGGGTTGCCGGCGATCGCCGAATAACACATATAGGGCGAATTTCCATAACCTGTCGGCCCTAACGGTAGGATTTGCCAATATTTCTGGTTGGCATCGTGCAAAAAGTCAATAAATTTATACGCATCTTCACCTAAGTCACCAATCCCAAATGGACTAGGCAATGAGGTGGGATGGAGGAGAATTCCACTGGAGCGAGTCATATGATAGGTGTTCGGTATTAGGCTTTAGGCTTTAGGAAAAATGCAGGCATTAGTTTCAGGGTGGCTTACAGATATTAGGGCGATCGATTGATGGTATAT
>JAJAYU010000034.1 GCA_026786125.1 Chamaesiphon sp. | reverse complement strand
GGTTTTGGCGCATCGAGTAGCTTATTTGAATGGAATGATTGGGGTTAATCTAAAAACCGCAGCTTAAATTATCGTAAGTATAAATACTCATCGCAAAAGTGTTATGCTCCCAGCCGTTGGCGTAGCCTGCGCTTTGCGCTTACTGAAAACCTAAAGCCTAATCCCTAAAGCCTAATTTCAAAGACTGCTGCAAGCGAAACAAGGTCGCTGTCTGATAAAGGTTGAGTGGCAGTAGAGAAATACCTTCGAGCCGTGATTGCACCCAGCCTTCACCCCAGTACCACTCGTGATAGCCATCAACACCTTGACTGAGCAGAAGTCTTAGCGATTGGGCACCGACTCGATCGACTTGACAATTTACCGCTACTGGCCCAAAACTAGTCTTAAACTGCGTATCGACAGCTAATAAATCCTGACTAGGAAAGCTCATCTGTTGGGGAAAGAGCCACTTAGTTAGGGCTGGGGGCGATAATAATCGATCGCGAATCGTACTCCCAGCAGCCGTAACTTCAATCCGCAATTCACTTCGTTGAAAATTACCAAACATGATCAGATAACCGTTAGGGATAGATTTACAAAGATATTCACAACGCTCACAACATGATGTTTTGAGGACAGTTAGAAGTTTTGCGAAATTATTGACAGGACTACTACACTTCTATTTTAGTCTTAAATTGATTGGCTAGAGAATTCCAAATTAGCACCTAAACCCTCAAGATTGATTCCGCAAAGCGGAGGCTATGCCAACGAGTAACACCTTCAGGCTAGCTTAAACAGGACGAATTTAGCAATACTTATGGGATCGGACTGTCCTGATTTGGAGATAGGCGTGGTGTATATTCAAAGTAAGCAGAGCAACGAACCAGCTACAGTGCATTACCTAGACCTAAATAAATTTGCGAGTGAGTGCCAAAAGTGGAAGATCGATTACCGTTATTAATTCAAAAACAACTCAATGCTGAAATTGAGCAACATCCGCCGCTATTTCCGTGGGAAACAGAAGTTGATGAATATGGAGCAATTGAAGCCGAATCTGGGCACCCTAAACATATTCGGATCTCAACTACGTCACTTGAATCCGTTGGGGTATCCGCGCCAACAGAGCAGAATGATTAGTGGCTAGAGATAATTGCCATTTCTCTTAGATATATGTCCAGCTCTTCAGCGACTGCTAGAAATTCGATTTTCGCTAAAATTCAGCAGCAGATGGCGATGATGCCTAAAACTGCGACAGAGGAATCACTCCTGCTGCGGATATTGGTGCAATCAATGGTGGTGGTAGGAATTATCGCTACTGATATCGCAGCGGAAACTCAATTGAGTTTGTGGGCGATTCCCTTGAGTATGCTCGGTGCGACTTGGAGCTGGTACCATCGCCACGGCCGAAATATTGGGGCTAAATTTGGGCTAGCATTGGCGATGCTGGGAGCCTTGGGCTATTTTGTAGCTAACCTGATTGGGAGTATCAATGACACACGGCTAGTTTTGGCAGAGTTATTGGTACAGATGCAGGTAATTCACACCTTTGATCTGCCTCGCCGCAAGGATTTGGGCTATTCTATGACCATCGGCTTGATTTTGATTGCAGTAGCAGGTACTTTGAGTCAGACACTAACTTTTGCGATTTTACTATTACTGTTTTTGACGATCGCAATTCCGGTATTATTTCTGGATTATCGATCGCGGCTCAAGCTTGCACCACTAGCAATTAGTAATCCGACTCAGATTACCAAAATCGGCATCCCTTGGCAACGATTGAGCCAATTGCTAGGTATAGTTCTCGCCATTGGGTTGGTGGTGTTTGCACTGATGCCACGTTTTCCAGGCTATCAAGGTTCGCTCCCTGTCAGTGCGCCAATTCAGTATGAGCAGAAAAAATTTGATGGCAAGGGGATCATCAATCCAGGCTACCAGCGCAAAGGTAAAGCCGGAAATGGCAAAAGTGCGCCCGAAATTGATGGCAAAGGTGGCGAGGCGAAAGATGATGGTAAGTTAGACGATAATTTTTATTATGGATTTAACTCCCAGATCAACCAAAATCTGCGCGGGGTAATGAAACCCAAACTCGTCATGCGCGTGCGCTCTCAAGCTCCAGGGTTTTGGCGGGCATTGGCATTCGATCGATATACTGGACAAGGCTGGGAAATTTCCCGTAATGATAAGACTAGGAAAGTTTTTCGATCTGATTGGAGTTACAAATTTACCATCAGTCATCCAACCACCAAAAATCTGACCAAACAGGTGATTCAGAGCTACACAGCCTTGGAAGAATTACCGAACATCATTCCAGGTATGTCATTAGCTACGGAAATATATTTTCCGACTTCCGAAATTGCCGTAGATCTAGAAGGAAGTTTGCGATCTCCAGTCGGATTGCAGCAGGGTTTGACCTATACTGTGGTGTCTCAAGTTCCATATCGCAACCAGACATTACTCGACAAAGCCAGTACCAATTATCCCCCCAATATCTCCGACTATTACCTCCAAATCACCGACCAGATTAAGCCTAAATTACAGACATATACCCAAAATTTAGTCGATAACTCAACCCGACAACAAGTTGGTAAAGATAGCCCAGCCCTGACTTCCAACTACGGCAAAGCTCTCTACCTTGCCCAGTATCTCAAACAACATTATCGCCTGCCCCAAGACCCTTTAGGACTCGATCGAGTCCCCGATGGTGGCGATTTAGCAAGCTGGTTTCTATTCCGCTGCGAAGGCAAATCAACTAGTTGCGAAGCTGGTGGCTACGCCGATCATTTTGCCACTACTTACACGATGATGCTCCGCTCGATTGGTATTCCGGCTCGATTGGCTGTCGGATTCGATTCTGGTAGATTCAATCCCTTCACAGGATTCTACGAAGTCTCTAATACCGATGCACACGCCCTCACCGAAGTCTATTTCCCCGATTATGGTTGGTTTGCTTTCGATCCGATTCCAGGCCATCCCCTGACCCCGCCAGGTGTCGATCAAGACCAAACCTTTAGTACAGTCCAACAACTATGGAACTGGGTAGCTAGTTGGCTACCCTCTCCCGTGACGGTATGGCTAGCCCAAATTTGGTCATTAACACTCGGCTGGCTAGTAGTTGGAATTTCGTTATTTTTTGGGTTATTTAGTCAAGGTTGGTTGGGGATATTTACGGGTAGTGCAATTGCCATCTCGATCGCTTTTTGCATTTGGTGGGGTTGGCAACAACTGAGCAAGTGGCGACATCGCCAATGGTTGAAAAAACTAGCTCCAGTCGATCGAATCTATCACCAAATGTTGGCTCAACTCAGAGAGCAAGGTATCTCAAAGCGTCCTGCTCAAACACCCTTAGAATATGCCCAAACCGTCCAAGACAATTGTTCGGCTGCAACAAGTTTATTAGTCACGGAAATCTCTCAAGCCTATACTGCTTGGCGATATGGATCGGAGGCTCAACAGATTGATCGATTACAGGATCTATTAACTAGCCTCAAGAAAGAGAAAAGATCCACTAATGTGTCCTGATTAATAGTAAATAACACTGAATACTGTAACTGAGATAGAGATCGTGAAATGAATAGAGTTTGATCGCTCAAGGATAGTTAAATCATACAAGTATTATAATTTATCATGTCTACAATCTTAGGCTTAGCACTGATTATTGCCAGTATTTATTTCTTAGGTCAAAATATTGTTTTTATAACTCATTACTATTATGACTGGTGGCACAAAACAACAGCAACAGTTTCTGTTTTAGCATTATTAGCTGGAGTTAGCTCTCTGACTGTTTGGCGCAGAGAGATGGGTAACGTTGGCTGGATTTTTATTGGTGTCGGAATTGTCTCCATTTTCCTCAGTGGCGGTGTGGTTTTACAGCCGACTAGTCTGTGGACATTTTTGGTGTCGATGTTAGCATTTTTCAGCGGCTATCAACTGTTGACTAGCGGTAGAATAAGATTCTAAGATCTCTCCAGCAATTGATGCCGAACATAATGCTCAGTCGTTCCCAACAACTAGATAGATTGCTGGTATCTACCGAACAGATGCAGCAGATCGAAAATAGAGTATTTGCGGCGGGAATGCCTGTCGCTGCACTAATGGAAAAAGTGGGGGGATTAATTGCGCGGCGATTTCAAGTGTTGTATCCCCAATTATCCACTCAGCGAGTTGGGATCTTGGTTGGCATGGGGCACAACGGCGGCGATGCTCTAGTAGTAGCGAGGGAGTTGTGGTTTCAGGGTTATCAAGTTTCGATTTATGTGCCGTCGGAAGAATTACGGGAGCTGACGAATCAACATTACTCCTACATTTCAAATTTGGGGATAAATATTGTTGAAAATTTTGAAAGTCTAGGTAATTGCGATGTTATTGTTGTTGGATTATTTGGGTTTGGTTTAAATCGCGAAATTACTGGTAGTTTATTTTATTCGATCGAACT
>JAJAYU010000033.1 GCA_026786125.1 Chamaesiphon sp. | reverse complement strand
TTCTGATGATATACCTGTGGATAACGAAGACCAAAACTTTTTACCCAATGTCTTACTATTCTTATTAAGTTCGATCTGGGCAGATCGATTTGACTGGTATTTTGGCGCAGACATGGCGATTTACCATACGACTGGGAAAAATCTCCGAGTACCTGTAGTGCCGGATGGATTTCTTAGCTTGGGTGTCGAACGCCAAAAAGGTGGCAAGTCGCGCCGAAGTTACGCAGTCTGGGAAGAAAACGAGATTGTACCGATCCTGACACTGGAAATGGTATCTCATACCCCAGGCAATGAATATGACGAGAAAATGACGACTTATGCCAAGCTGGGGGTGCTTTATTATCTTGTCTACAACCCTGAATTTTGGTTGCGCGATCGACATCAACCATTTGAACTATATAAATTAGTAGATCGTCCAGATTCAGATCCGAGCTACCAGTTGCAAATCGGTGAACCTTATTGGATGCCAGAAATAGGCTTGGGGATGGGGCGATGTCAGGGTATATTTGATGGGATCGATCGAGAGTTATTAGCTTGGTTCGATCGTACCGGAACTCGGTACTTGATGCCCGAAGAAAGTGTCCAATTAGAGCGACAACGCGCTCAACAAGAACGACAAATTGCTCAGGATGAACGACAATCTGCTCAAAATGAGCGACAACGTGCTCAAGATGAAAGACAGATTGCTCAGAATGAACGACAAATTGCTCAGGAAGAAAAACAACGTGCAGATCGATTAGCAGCCCAACTACGCGCTCTCGGTATCGATCCCAACCTCTAAAATTAGCCAATCTTTGGTTGCGAAACTCCTGTAGCTGTATGATTTGAATATCCCCGTTAGGTTAGTCGCTGACGGGGATATGCCTGTGTGATAATTTTTTTCAAAGTGAGAAGTGCAGATGCCCGCAACCACCCAACAGCTTCAGTCAATGCAAGTGCCAAAATTGTTGGCAGATCACCTGCGCTGGATGGTTGTACTAGCGCAATTAAGAGCAGTGGGTGGGAAGGAGCATCGTTATCCCATCAAGCAGTTGGTAGCTGATTTACAACTGGGTAGCCTATTTGCCAAGCCCACAGGTGAAATCGAGCGCGAACCATTTGTGGGTATTAGCAAGAAAGCGTGGGAAATCTGGTTTTGTGGGAAGTCGGTAGATAAGGGTGAAAGTCCGCTAAATTCGATCTATCAGTGTCGCAGTTTCTATAGTTTAGATGCGCCGAATAATCTACTGCAACGATTGAATAAACTGCTGGATGTGGCGATCGATAAACACAAAACGATCGAGCCAGAAGCTAGGCGGGGTAAGAAGGATAGTAAGTACGATCGGTATCTGGAACAGTGGGGTGATTACGCAATTCAATTAGTCGCACTTAATGGCGGTTGGGAGCATTTTAGTAGCATCGAAAGTCTTGACCAAATTAAAGATTTGTGGACAGGAATTCAACCACCACGAGCAAATCTGACTGGAGCAGATCGAGAATCATTGATTCAAAGAATTATCTATCTGGATACCGATCGATATGTTCAAGTTGTGACGACTGCAATGGGTTCACTATATCCACTGTGGTTCTTTAAATCCCAGCAGCGCAAAGAACTACTCGATCGAATTGCCAGCCAAGATCGGGAGATCAAAAAAGCTCTACCCAAGCGAGATTTATATATCGATGTCAATACTCAAATTGGTCAAATGGCTGGATTACCCTATCCATTTGGGATGGCTGATGAGCTACTGGCTTATTGCTGGGATGTAGAGTTAGAGCAAGTTTCTAGTCATTTGGGTGAAAGTGCTTGGTGTCCAGTTGCGATTAAATCGATCGCTAGAGAACTGCAAAATGAATATTGGAGTCCACCCCTATTATTTACGATGTGGGGTGATGAATTTCCCTTGCCTGATGATGATAAACACAATTATTCTATTCCACTGATTACCCTGACTCAGGGTGGGAATAAATTTGGGGAATTGTATCAAAGAATTGTAATTCAAGAAAAGCCACTAACCGATCTAACTATTGGAATTGAAGCAGATACTTATGGTGAGAAAATTCTCGAACGATTGGATATTGCCAAAATCAATATCCCGAATCAATTCAATCTCAAACGTACCCAAATTCTGACTGAGCAGCTAGACATCGATCTGATTGCTAGCTACTTCCCAATTAGTCTCTCATTCCAAATCAATCCTAATTATCAACAATTAAGCACCGCAAATCTATACCAAAAATGGGGAGAAGTAGGTGATGCTTTTAACTATACTTCTCCCCAATTAGTCTTAGCAGGGGGGATGTTTTTGGCACGACAGGCAAAAGCGACAGATCTGATTATTGATTTAGCCACATATCTACATACCGTCGAGCTATTAATTCGCAATCTCCGCCCTGAATGGGACTCGATCGAGCGTTATTTTCCCCGATTGGCTAGCAATGATGTTCAAGTAAAACAAGCCGCTGCCCAGGCGATTAGAGAAGCTTGTCAGGCAGTTGCCAAGAAGAGCAAATTGGTCAAAGGTGGGGATGTAGTGGGGGCAAATGCGATCGCTGAAATATTAAGTGCAGTAGCGATCGAAATGTTGACAGCTTTAATTCCGATCAATGCTGAAAAGCACCAAGAATGTGTCGAGCAAATTGATGATTGGGGTTGGGCAAAGTTATTGGAATCAGTGCAATCCACCTCTGTATATATTGCCTGCGAGTTATTTACCGGATGACAATTTTTCGACTCTTTCGGAATTAGACACTGATAAAATGTAGCTAATCATAGAGCCTAACAACTGATCGATCGACTCAAGTTAATACCTAATCGAATGCCAACGATTGTAAGCGCAAAGCGCAGGCTTCGCCAACGCGGAGCGTTCCCGTAGGGTAACCGCTGGAGTTATTACTAGCAAATTAGGTTAAGTTAAGCAGCACACAATATGACACCAGCAAGGAGCGAAAACATGTCACAGAACCCCCAATTGCCTCTAGATGACTCTGAAGTCCAAGCTCAGTTAATTGACTGTCTCCTTGCCTCGTCCACCATCACTTATCCCTGGAATCCTGCCGAACCAGCTACCGCTGATTACTACCTCGAAACCGATCGTCATTTTAATCTAGATGATTGGTCAGATGCAGAAATCACCCAGAGATCTCGATCGTTTTTTGCTCAGATCCAATCCTGTTGGGCAAATTCCCCCACTCCCGTGCTAGAAATCAGTCCACTTGCCGCGTTGATTGAGAAATTTGGGGCTAGAGTTCCGCAGCAGTGGCTAGCCCAGATTGCCGCAAATGTGAGTGATTTAGCCACCAATCAGCTCGAACCGATCGATCGATTAGTCCAATCGGTGCAGGATTTATTGCCAAATTGGGCGACAGAAGATCTGCTTGTCATCGCTCGTCCATACGCCTATGCCATGCGTGGCGATACTGGGGTTGATAATATCGACAATATCGTCAGACCTCTAGCATGGACGGAATTATCCGAGCTAGAGCGAGCAAAATTAACCATTGCGATCGCTCAAGCTGCGATAAATCATTAGGCTTTATTTGTCAGAGATATTTAGATTGATCGCAATATTATTGACCACATTGGTTAGTGGCTCCTTGGGGCTAACTTTGATAGACATCTTACTATTAGTATTCAATAATAACTTGCCAGCAATTGGTAGCAGCGAATCAAACTTAACTCGATACTGACCTTCGCCTGTAGAATTCAGCGAAGTTAATTTAGCTTGGACATCTTTACCTAAATTGGGAAGTTTGAGATCTTGTGGTAGTGCTGATTGAGTGATTTTGGTTTGCACTGTCATCCCAATATCACTAATTTCTAAAATTTCATAAATCGCAGATTGATTGAACTTAATTCCACCTGACTGGATCACATTATTGACTTGCCACTTTCCACCCACTCCCAACATACCGCTGGGGAGCTGAGTCGAAACTTGATCAATTGATTGATTAAATTGCTCCAATGTTTCTTTGATCCTCGGATCCACTGTCTTGGGCAAAACAATATTCTTACTTTTAATCAGCCCAGAACTATTAATCACCAGATTACCTTGAATCCCAGCTACGCTTTTTAGGCTTTTTTGCATCGCTGCCAGCATCGCTGGAGGTGTATCTTTCTCGGAGATCACTTTGATGTCACCATAGGCAAAATTATAGTGAATATCTCCAGATGGATCGACTTTTTGAACATTTAGATCCGTCTTAATTACCATCTTGGGAATTGGCATTTTGGGCAGGGGATTGTTATCCATACTCATGTCCATTGACATGCCCATCGTCATCACCATCGTTTGCTTGCTATTAGCGGCTGGTCGAAATTTTAGCTCGCGGCGTGGCTCGGCTCCAGGCGTAAGCACCTCGATGGTGGCTGGTGTTGCTGCTAGCGATCGTTCAAGCTGGGGCAGGGGTGCCGCCGTAACGGGCTGGATCGCAATCGGGGTAGAGATATTTCCATATATCCCACCAATTAGCACACTGAGAATTAAAGTCTTGTTCATGTTAAATTCTAGCTAGATCTGAAATGGATTGTGGACATTATCTATGGATCGATTTTTAGCTGCAAACGTTCCCATTAATATTTTTCCATTTTTAGCCGAAGTTAATCGTACTAAATAGCAATTTTAAATCCTGAGCTATTTTTATGTCCGCCGCCGCCATAGAGTTTAGCAATTTCCGAGCAATCAAAATCAGGCTGGGAACGCAGAGAATAGGAGATACTCGACTGCCCTCTCAACCAACTAGCCACAACGGGATAATCTGGATATTCTTCAAGCATTTTGTGACACAGATCGGACACAATATCATAATTGGAGCAATTAATTAATGGTATTTTAGCTCCAGTAATCCACTCTCCAGTTGGTGCTTGATAAGGTGGTAAAG
>JAJAYU010000032.1 GCA_026786125.1 Chamaesiphon sp. | reverse complement strand
TACTACTAGAATGATTAGACTAAAGCCTAAAGCCCAATCACTAAAGCCTATCCGGTCAGTGAGCGGAGCCGTTGGCATAGCAAGCGCTATGCGCTTACTGAAAACCTAATCCCTAACCCCTAAACCCTAAACCATCGTGAGTAGTAAGCGGATTTTAATAGTTGATAACGAACCATCGATCCGAGAAGTTGCTCAAATTTCCCTGGAAACGGTGGCTGGATGGGAAGTAACTATTGCTGGATCAGGGCTGGAAGGAATAGCCACCGCTGAGCGGGAACAGCCAGATGCGATTTTATTGGATGTGATGATGCCAGATATGGACGGATTGGCAACATTTACTAGACTAAAAGCCAATCCAGCAACTAGGGCAATTCCGGTGATCTTGTTGACTGCAAAAGTGCAATCAACCGATCGACAGAACTATACTGAACTAGGGATTCGATCGACGATCGCCAAGCCATTTAGTCCCTTAGAATTAGCCCAACAAATCGCTACGACACTGGGCTGGAAACTCTAGATAGTTAACAAGGCTATTTTATGATCCAATTGTTAGGATCTGTAGGGGCAGGTTTATGCAGATTCCTCTTGATATTTACCAACAATCTTTCAACAAAACCTGCCCTCCTCACTCGGAAAAATCATGAAGATTTTAGTGGTCGAAGATGATTTAGTGGTGGCTGACGCGCTCAAAACAACTCTCTCAGATCAGAAATACACTGTCGAAATCGCTCATGATGGTCAAGCAGGGCTAGATTTTATTGAAGCATTTGATTACGATTTGCTGCTGTTGGATTCGATTCTGCCGAAGCTGGATGGGGTGAGTCTTTGTCGCCATGTCCGCTCGCGGGGGTATATGATGCCGATCTTGTTGCTAACGAGTCTAGATAGCAATCACGATCGAGCAATTGGGTTGGATGCTGGTGCGGATGATTATGTGATCAAGCCGTTCGATCCGGAGGAACTATCGGCGCGGATTCGGGCACTATTACGACGAGGGAACGATCGAGTTTCGCCGATCCTGAAATGGGAAGATCTGACGTTAGATCCGCGTAGCTATGAAGTTACATATCAGCAAAAATTACTCAGTCTTACGCCAAAGGAATATGCCCTGCTAGAACTATTCTTGCGCTATAGTCGGCGGTTATTTAGTTGTGGGGCGATTTTAGGACATTTGTGGACCTATGAAGATGCGCCGAGTGAAGAGGCGGTGCGGACGCATATTAAGGGACTCAGGCACAAACTCAAAGCCGCAGGTGCGCCGACGGATTTTGTCGAAACTGTCTATGGGATTGGTTATCGGCTCAAATCTCTAGATAATCTTAATAATTTCACTGCCCAACCCCCGATCTCGATCGATTCTCAGGTAGATCTGTTACCGCCAGCCATAAATCCGCCGACAACTACCAGTCAAAATGGATCGATCTCCGATCCACGAGATTTTCTCACAACTATTTTGAATCGACATTACCCCCAAATGCTCGATCAAGTTGCTAGTATCGATCGAGTGATTACGGCTGCTGAGGATCGATCTTTAACTACCGAAATTCGCCACCAGGCTCGTCACTGCGCTCATAATCTCGCTGGTTCCCTGGGTACATTTGGATTGCCATTCGGTTCCCAAGTTGCCAAGCAGCTAGAGTTATTACTAGCCGAGGATACGGATCTGACTACCGAGCAGCTACACCAATTGCAAGCCGGAGTCGATCGATTGCGTCAAGAGATTGCTAGTAAGGTGCCAAAACCTGAAATAGCGATCGTGACACCACCCCAACCTCGATCAAAGTGGCTGTTAATGATCACGAATGATCCTGATTTAAGCACGTCGTTACAGTCTGCTAATTCTGACTGGGAAATTGTCACTGCGATCAAATTAATTCCTGCCCAACTAGCGCAGAAACCAAATGGGATTATCTTCGATTTAGATTGTTTCCCGCACATAGACGATGGATTGACAGCATTATCTCAACTCGATCGAGATTATCCACATCTTCCCGTTTTAGTTTTGAGTCAACCAACCGAAAATATCGCAGTTACAGGTACTAGAAGCCTGCTACAACGAATTGAAATTGCCCGTCGGGGTGCTAGGGTGTTTTTATCAAAACCATTACCTCCGAGCCAAATTTTAGCGGCTGTTGATCGAGTCTTGGCACAGTCCCGCGTTCGACAGGCAAGAGTAATGATTGTTGATGACGATCCAATTCTGCTCGCTGGAGTCAGCGGATTATTATCGCTGCAAGGCATGACGGTGACGACACTAGCTGAACCCAGTCGATTTTGGGAGACGCTGGAAGCTGCTACCCCTGATTTATTAATTCTGGATTTGGATATGCCTACCCACGATGGGATCGAACTCTGCTTGGCAGTCCGCACCGATCCCCAGTGGGCATATTTACCGATTTTATTTCTGACTGCTCATACTACGGCACCGTCAATCGATCGAGCCTTCGCCGCTGGTGCCGATGATTTTGTGACCAAGCCTGTGGTTGATGATACTCTCGTCACGCGGGTACTGAATCGACTCCAAAGAGCGGGATTACACCAAGGTGAGCCAGCCAAATAATCGATCGATGGTGAGTTCTAGGGATTTAGCAAAGTCTGGGACTGGCAAAACTACCTTCGGCTCGTCAATTACTTCCAAATTTTGATCGCTTCTGCTGATGACAATTGATCGATCTTCAGGGTCGATTAACCAGCCCATTTGGGTGCCATACGCCAGACAGTGGTTGATATTCTTCAAAACTTTATTCGCACTTTGCCCTGGTGATAGCACCTCAATTGTCCAGTCAGGCGCAATTGTGAACACATTCTCAATTTGCCCTGCATTGGTCGGAATTCGAGCATTTTCAAATACAGCCAGATCGGGGACGATTGCCCGACCACCAAAAGTACAGCGTAGTTCGGGAAAGGCTGTCGCAATCCCGTTACGCTTGAGAACTAGGGTTAATTCAGTTAATAGCTCACCCTGAATGATACTGTGATGACCTTGAGGCATGGGCTTTTGAATAATTTGACCATCGATATATTCACTAGCTGGCTTGGTCTCTGGTAGTGCCAGAAACTCTTCAAGCGTGATCTGTCTAACTGGGGTCTGAACCATTGGCGATCTGCTCCAAAAAGTCTTGTGTTTATTATCCGCGAAGTGCTGCCCACACGACAAGTGGGAGATTTTTCCAGGTAGGATTGGCTTCGAGTTTGAGTAGTTGTTTGGCCATACCTAGTAGATTTTTGTGATTGGCAAACCAGGCGGGAGTGGGGAAGATCCGAAATGGGGCGTAGACGACGGATTTTTGGGGATGATCGAAGAGGTAACTATTGTGGACGAAACCACTACCGGAGCCGATATCAGCGGGAGTATTACCAGGATAGGCACCCCAGGTAGTCGAGCCAAAATAAAAGATCATTCCCGACCAAATATTTACACCGATCGCGCCATACTTTAAGTTAGCGATCGCAGTGTCAAATTCTTGATGATATTGCTTTTGGGTTTGAGCATCGATTAAGACGGTGCAGGAGAGAGTACCCCAAACTCGATCGTTGACAAAATCCACTACTTTGGTCAGGAAATCGGGTGCAGAATCAGACTCGATCGAGACTTGAGCCAAGATCCCACAAAATGCTTCCTCATTCAAGGCGTATTCGCCTGCTACTGGGGGTACATCAGGGATTATTGTCCAGGGGACGATCTCTGGGGTGCGTGTCCCTAGAGGCTCAGATTGGGGGTACTGGTCGAGAAATGCTTGATAGCGATCTTGGGCACCTGGATAGTAAGCTTGGCGAGGCGGAATAGCTGCTAATTCTCGCCTGACTGCGGCTAAAAATTCAGCTTGCTGTGGCCAACCAGATCCAGTTACGAGAATTTGCCCTGAAAGGCAATTAAAGCTCGCATTATTGGCGATTGTGCTAGCAACTTGACGTGCTTGGAAAGTTAGATCTGATTTAGACCATTTGCCAGGTACAACAATAATTGGGGTGACACAGCCAAGTTCGGAGCTAATGGGTTTGTCTATGCGCGGACGGTTGGCTGCTTTCCGCTCCTGCTGCTCGCTGGCTGTAGCTCCCCAGACGATCGCATCATGAGTCCGATGGGAACCAGTAATGTGAATAGTCTCAATCTGGGCATGTTGGCACAGATATTCACCCACATCGACACCACCGTAGACTATGTGTAAAAATCCAGCTTGAATTAATGGCGCGAATGCTTGACCTAGATACTCGCCAATGTAAGCATTGACTGGATTCATCTTGACGATGACGATTTGATTTTCACTAAATAGCTTGGACAAAACATCGATCGCGACGATTGACGAGACGTTTCCCGCCCCAAGAATTAGGCTGACTTTTCCAGCAGTTGGTTCTCGATAAATCTGACCTTGAGTGGGGGGTGTTTCCGATTTTAGCCACACCTGGCCTCGGTACCCTAAGTATAACATCCGATCAATCGAATTTGCGGGCAATATTTCGGCGACAACTTGTCCGTCTGGGCGGCGAGAAATTTTGGGCGGCGGGAGTTGTCCATTTGCCTGAAGGGTGGTCATCAACAATCGAATATTCCGCACTGTCGCAATCGGCCCAGCAATCCATTCCTCTCCGGCTAGGTTTGATTTGGGATCGATGCCTTTTGCCTCACAGCCAGCCGTTGCCCAGGTTTCGGCAATGTCTAGGGTTTGATCGAGACAGGCTTGGAGATATCCCAATCGTTGGGGAATACTCGTCTCTACCCACTGATCTCGATGGCTGTGCAAACTGGCAATGGCTCGATCGATCTCATCGAAGTCGGTAGTTAATAATGCTGATAGTGCGGATTTAGTACTAGTCATGATTCAGATTGTGAAGAGGATTTAGTCGGGATCAGCGAGTTATTTTCGATCTACAAGTCGGGACTGACTTCTGTTTAGATTTAGCTTTGGATTTAGCTTTAGATCAGTTACTAGTGATCGAATCTACGTTTAAACAAATTAAACTTAAAGAATGCCACACCTCAAAATTCTTGCTGCATGATTCAATTATCAAAAGTCGCTGAATTAGTTACCCCATTTAGCCAGCGACTTGACGCTCCACTCACCAAAAAGCCAGTCACAGTTCTCCAAGTCAATCTGGGCAAGCGTTGCAATCTCGCATGTACCCATTGCCATGTCGATGCTAGTCCCCACCGAACCGAGGAGATGTCTGATGTTATTGTCGATCGAGTGATCGAACTAATCGACACATTTCCCCAGATCGAAACTGTCGATCTCACCGGAGGTGCGCCAGAACTGCTCAATGGCTTTAAACCAATCATCACAGCCGCTGTCGCCACAGGCAAACAAGTAATTGTGCGGTCTAATTTGACCATCTATTTTGTGCCTGGTTATGAGGACATCCCTGATTATTGTGCCCAAAATCAAGTCCGAATCGTTGCTTCACTGCCTTGTTATCTAGCTGATAATGTCGATCGGATGCGGGGAGAGGGGGTGTTCGATGCTTCGATTAGGGCGTTACAATGGTTGAATCGACTAGGCTATGGTTGCGATCCTAATTTACAGATCGATTTAGTCTACAATCCACCTATTCCCACCTCGACAGATTTTCGATTGACTCCCGATCAAGTAGCACTTGAGCGAGACTATAAAACGTTCTTCACAGAACATTTTGATGTCTGTTTTAATCATCTTTTCACGATTACCAATTTACCGATCGGTAGAACTAAATTTCAACTAGAGCATCACCAGCTTCATCAACCTTACCTGAAGTTTTTGGAATCCAATTATAATCCTAGCACGGTAGCCCAATTGATGTGTCGCGATCAACTATCGATCGATTATCTCGGTAATGTCTATGACTGTGATTTCAATCAGATGGCTAATCTCGCAGCTATTACACCCACAGGTGAAATACTCACAGTCGATCAACTATTAGCCGCAGGTAGTCTGGATCTAATTGGTGAAATTCAAACCAAATCCTATTGCTATGGTTGTACGGCTGGGTGCGGTTCTAGTTGTGGTGGATCTCTGGTGTGAGAACTATCTAAATATATTAAAATCTATCCAATGCAAAATCATCTACAATGTGTCAAGACTGCAATTTTTAGCTATCTTGATTTAGAACACAGATAGATAATCTAATTTAAAAATACCTATAAATACCTACTTAAATAAATGATTAGTCAAGCAGAATATGTCAAGGTACTGCGACCTTTACTTCCAGTTGAAGCCTTTAAACCCAACTCAAATAAGTTAGTAATTTTAGCGATTAATTTACTAATATTAGGACTAGGTTGGTCGATCGCCAGATCGTTAGATCTATGGTCGATCGAATGGCTGTGGTTGTATCTACCATTGAGTTTAATTATGGGAAATAGTATTGTAATTTGTCTATTTGCCTCCCATGATTCGATGCATGGTAGCACCATTAAGCAGCCGCAGTGGAGATATTTATTAAGCTTCTT
>JAJAYU010000031.1 GCA_026786125.1 Chamaesiphon sp. | reverse complement strand
TGAACTTCACCTTGGTATTCTGATCGAGAACATGCGTCGGGAAGGATTTGAGTTCCAAGTCTCCCAGCCGCAAGTAATCTACCGTGAAGTTGGCGGTCAGAAGTGCGAACCATTTGAATTGCTCGCCCTCGATGTCCCTGAAGAAGCCGTTGGTAGCTGTATCGAGCGTCTCGGTCAGCGCAAGGGTGAAATGCAGGATATGGTCGTCGGGATGAATGGTCGTTCCAACCTGGAATTCGTCGTGCCTGCTCGTGGTTTGATTGGTTTCCGTGGTGAATTCATGCGGATGACTCGTGGTGCTGGGATTATGAATCACAGTTTCCTCGAATATCGCCCAACTTGTGGTGATATCTCGGCGCGTCGGAACGGTGTGCTGATTTCCTTTGAGGAAGGTACAGCTACTGACTATGCGCTGATGGGTGCAGAAGATCGCGGTACATTCTTTATCAAGCCTGGTACGAAGGTCTATAAAGGGATGATCGTCGGCGAAAACAACCGTCCACAGGATCTAGAGCTGAACATCTGTAAGAGTAAGCAATTAACCAACCACCGTGCCTCTGGTGGGGAAGAATTGGTACAGCTCAAAACACCGATCGATATGACTTTAGAACGCGCTCTAGAGTATATCAATGGTGATGAATTGGTAGAAGTTACCCCCCTATCGATCCGGTTACGCAAAATCAACAAAAAATTAGCCAGACGCTAGGTCTGGATTAATTAAATAGATTGTTTTAAGTCCGCACCTGCGGACTTTTTTTGTCGATAGCAGTATCCATATAACTAGGTGATTGGGTACCGAGCTGCTTGTCCCAAAAGGTAAAGTACAACCCATAATGTAATGCATAATGGCGATGGTGGATCGCATGATGGGCTGGCCCAGTAAACCAGCGGCTACACCAATGGTGGGGGAAATTGATGGGTAATCTTTCAATGCCTAAATGATTGACTACTGCCCAAACTGTCATAGTGATCAAGATGGCAATCACAGTAATCAAATGGAGCGGAATTATGAAGATAATTGCCACTAAAAACAAGGATTGAACGATCGCTTCTGGGGGGTCGAAGGCAAATGATGTCCAGGGAGTGGGCTGATTTGAGCGGTGGTGTCCCTGATGCCACCAGCGGAATAGCAACGGGTGATGAAATAACCGATGTACAAAGTAGAAATAGGTGTCTTGCAAGATGATCGCCAGCGCATAGCTGACTCCTAAATACCAGAGCGGATATCGATCGACATCAGCGTACAAGCGGGTGATACCTAGTTCATAGGCAGAAACGATTGTGGCTGCGGCAAGTGCAAAGACGATCGAGGATACGATCGAAAGTTTGATATCCCGCCGAATCGATTGCCACGGTGGTGGTAATCTCCGCTGATTGATCTCATCTTCCCTAGCTGGTAGCGGAGACTGATTGAAGACTCCGTACAAAAACAGATGTGTTCCTCCTGCTAAGATAAAATATCTGGCGAGGATGATGCCAAAGAAGGCAAATCCATAAAATGCAAATGAGTGGTCGTTCAATTCAGTTTCCTCTAGGCTATCGAGTGTATAGTTAAAATTCTGTAACTGAATTATTTACTATCTTAGCAAAATATGCTGCTTTTAGTCTGGGTGTTGATACGTTTCACTGCCACAATAGTTGCTGGTTGGCAGCAATGATAGAGTTCATCAAGTACGTCTAAATATGCAGCGGTATTGGCAATTCTTTGGGTGATGACTTCGCCTTTTTGAACTAGCTGGCCGCCACCAGGTGCATTGATGGTTTGCTGTGCGATTTTATCAATCACATATAATTTTTGAGCGATTGGATCGATAATAGTTTGAATTTTCTCATCAGGACTGTAAGTAGAAACCCCATTGCCACTCATATTTATGCTCTAGTGATTTACGATCCCAACTCTATCAGTTTAATCGATCTAAAAGAATCTATCGATCGGTATAACCTGATTCGATTGTCTAGTACTCCTTTTGATAGCTCGCTGACAATTGCCAAAGATATTAAATTAAATGAGATTTTCGTCTACCAAAAGGTAGATAAATAATTCCTATGTATTCGTGGGCGAAATTTCACCCAACCGTCTTAATAGCGGCGTAATCGTCAAGCCTTGGACGAAAATCGAGAAGGCAACCACGTCAAATGAGACGGTGACAATCTGATTTCGATCGGGTAAATCTGGCGGTAATCCTAAAGCTAGAGCCAGTGCTAAAGCACCCCGTAACCCACCCCAAAATAGAATATGTTGATGTTCGGGTTTCACTGCAAGTTGAGAACGCATGAACACAGCACAACAGAGATAAGTAGAGACTGCACGCCCGAAGGTGACAAAGAGAATCCCGATCGAGATCGGCATGAGTACTGCCAGAAAATTTTGATGGGTTTCTAGCATTCCCATCAATAAGAAAATCAGTGAGTTAATTACGAAGGCAAAGTATTCCCAGAATGAACCAACAGCTTCTCGCCCTTTGTCGGAAATCGCACCGAGCGAACCGATATTGCCCACGATTAGCCCTGCTGTGAGGGTGGCGAGTACCCCTGAAACGTGCAGATGTTCGGCGAGCAGAAACGAGCCATAAGCAGCAATGGTGGTGAAAGTGATTTCGACAAGATGATCTTCGGTGCGTCCTGCTAATAACAATACACCGCCTGATACTGCTGCACCGCAGGCGATCCCACCCGCGATCGTCACGACTAGAGATTGGGCGATATCTACTGGTGCCAGCTCGGTGCCAGTGGCGATCGCCAGCGCGATCCCAAACGCTACCGCTGCCGTACTATCATTAAATAGACTTTCGGCTTCAACTAGTTGTCGGAGTCGCCCGTGAACTCCAGCTTCCTTAAATGTGGCGATCACCGAAACTGGATCCGTAGCAGCAATTAATACGCCAAATAATAGGGAGGTAATCCAACTCCAATGGGCGAGATAGTGCATCCCCACCGTTGTAATTCCGGCTGATAAAATTACGCCCACTGTGGCTAAGGTAATCACCACAGGCAAGTCTTTACGCAGTTCATGCCAATTAATATAAAAAGCAGCTTCAAAGATCAGTGGTGGTAAAAAAGCATTGAAGATCAGTTCTTTGGTGAGTTGAATATTCGGCGCAAATGGAAACAATGCCAAAATAATTCCGGCAAAGACTAGCCCGACACTATATGGCAATTTGAATCGTCGGGCGAGCATGGCGACGACACCAGCAATTAGTAATAATAATTCGGCTTTTTCAATAGTTAACATAAAATAGTAATTAATTAATAATTAATAATTGATACTTCGGCTACGCTCTGCTAAGGCAGACGCTACGCGAACAGTACAAGTAATTGATAATTACCGATCCTATAAGCATCGAATGCCCCGATCG
>JAJAYU010000030.1 GCA_026786125.1 Chamaesiphon sp. | reverse complement strand
GATCTGGCAACAGCTTCACCCGCCCATTGAATCGCACCTTCACCTGAATAGTATTGCTTCTGAACTGCGGCAACACACTCTTCTAAAGTAGGTTTGTGATGGAAAACTCTAGTGTGGTTCGCCATCCGCAAAGAATCACGTTCTGGGTCAATTCTCCAGCTACCATTTTCACCTTGCTGCCACAGATTATCCTTGGCAGTTGCGCCCAATGTATCATCAGAATTAAACTGACGCATTCCGGCACTATTTGAAACCAGAATTCCTTCACAGACAAACTCATGAATAGTTGCAACTTCAATATCATAGGTATGAGAAGTTCTCACATCCATTTCTACTGATTCAACTTTCACTGGAACTAAGTCTGTCGCTTCAGGGATAAATTTCTTTAGCGTGGGGGTGATCATTTGCTGTTGCTGATTGCTCCAACCATACTGGTAAGTATTTACCAAAGGTCGTACCATCGCACGCGGGAAGCCGTGGTCTTTAAATGACTTAGGACGTTCGCGCTGATTGTCAGCAAATAATAATGAATGGTTGCTGAACATTGACGCGGTATCATCAAATGCTTGCGCGCCGACAGTAACTAATTCACCTTCCCATTTGTTAGTCCGTTTCCGAACAGAAAAGCATAGGCGAGTAGTAATGCCCAAAGAAGCATAAAGAGTCTGAATTTGACGTAGGAAGTCTGAGTGAACGGATGCGACTAAAACACCTTGACTGAAGCAACCATCAGCATCAGCTACACCTGATAGATAAGCTGCCCTAATTGCCTTGGTACCCAATAGGATGCTGTCAGGAATTGAGATACTCTCAAATGGTTGTTTGAATTGGGATAGGTACTGGTTAAGTGCGGCTGAATTGAACTGCAATTCAAAGGCTTTAGCTTGACACTGTTCGGGTGTTCTGAGCGTGTGAGTATCTAACCCAAATAATTGACCGACATCAATTAATTTCTGGACAATTTGTTCGCGGCTTTCAGCAATCCGAAATCTGACACGATGACCATCGCTAGCAACCGAACCATCTCCATGCAAGTAGCCCAGGAAGTAGGCAACGTCGGGAGTCAGTGCGGGAATTGTAATTGGTTTGGTGCGGGGTGTTAATTCACCTTTGAATTCTGGTAATTCAGTGGCAGTACCAGGAATAGATTGAGGGACAAATACCAATCTGTTATCTTCTTTTAGATCTTTAGCTTTGACCATTTCATAGTTGCCATAGACATCCGTGAGGACAGCAACTTTATGATCTGATGTACATTCAAAATAACCGTCTTGAGTTTTAATCCGACAGAGCGATTGCTCGCCTTGATCGAAGAAGTTAGTGACAGGATAGAAGCCTTTGCTAGTCAGAACTCGATCGCCAATCCGAATCTTTTCAATTGGGACTAATCCTGACTCCGCATGTACTAAAGCACCAGCAGGTAAACAACGGCGAATATTTCCAGCAACGATCGTGACCGCAGCTTCATCAATCAACAGACAACATTCAACCGAGTTTAATTGTCTCCCAATTGCTTTATTTAAGATATTGGAACAACGTCCATATAACTCCAACAATCTGACTGGATTAGCAACACCACCAAAGCCTTTGAGGGGTTCACCAGCCGGACGGACATTACTCAGATCGATACTAACTTGTACTTCATCATTGAATCGATCGTCACTAGATAATTCTAGTAAGATCTTGTAAGAATTGACCCAACCTTGACGACTATCACCAACGCGAATTGTGGCATTATTTCCAGCAATTTCTACTGTGCTCAATTGCTGACGAGTCGCGATCGGAACCTTACCAATTTCGCTAATAGTTGTGACGGTTAATTTATTCCTGATTGCGGGTAATTTACCGATCAGATCGGGTTCGAGAATCGCTCCCGTACCGCAACCCATCATTGCCAAGTCCATCATCAGGGCAAAAGCTGCCCAGTCGCAGACATTGGTACTCGTACAATTATAGGCACCGGAAAAATTCTGGGGTTGTTCGAGCCATTCACTACCACCCACCCATAACCACCGTCCCGAAGGCATCGCCTTTACCTGACGCTGCATTCGATCGATCACGTCAGCCTCAGCATCAGTTAATTTACCGAGTTTGACTAGTCCTTTGAGGGTGCGGGTGCAGACATCCTGCCATGTTTCGCGTCCGGTGGCGGTGAAGCGGCTGTAAGTTCTAAAGAAGACAGGATTGGCTGTAGGTGCGCTGGCGGGGAAGTCTAGGTGCTGTTGTGTCTGGGGCGAAATCTCCTCGCTGGATCCAGATCCCTGATGAACTCGGCTAAGTTCTCTAACCATGAGTGAGCTATGCTAATTGCTGAACGAACTTAGTAATATAAAGCATCCACGCGAGATAAATCAATCTTGTCAAAACCGTTGATATACGTTACTCACAGAGATTAGATCCCCCTCTGATGGCGGAACTCCGAGTTAAAATAAGTTTGTAAACTTAATAGACTTTATTTTGAACGATAGTCTTCCGCCGTGGCGTTCCTTGATCGCCCGGGCACTACATCGCAATCGCAGTCTACCAAATGCCCGTTATGTTCAATTGGCGACAGTAGATGGAGATTTACGTCCGCGCAATCGCTCGCTAGTATTTCGGGGCTGGTTAGAACCTGGCAGTCAGGTTAAGTTTGTGACGGATATTCGATCGGCTAAAGCAATAAATCTCCTGGCTGATACATCCCCCCACGCTGAAGCCTGTTGGTATTTCCCCAAGACACGGGAGCAGTTTCGGCTGAGTGGAATGCTAACTCTAGTCACGCCTGAATCTAGCAATAATAGCTACTCCAAGGCAAGGCAAGAGACGTGGCAGCAGATGTCTGACTCTGGGCGCATTCAGTTTGATTGGGGCACGCCTGGGGCGGATAGAAGCGATGATCCAGCCGCATTCAATCCACCACAACCCGACGAGCATCAACCATCAGAAAATTTTTGCTTACTATTGCTAAATGTCACTGGTGTTACCCACTTAGAGCTACGCGGTGAGCCACAGAGTTGCTACTTGTATGAATTAGTGGCTGGAGAATGGGTGGTTCGATCGATCAATCCTTGATTGTTGTAAGGATGATTAAATAATTTACCCAAAGACAGTCCCAGTGATAATACCTACCCATCAACATCGCCCAATTTAAAAAATGATGGGTAGAGATATTGGGATACAATGAGGGCAGCTTAACGGCATATTTGTCGGCCAGCATACAAAAAATTGGAACTTAAGTCCGTAAGATAACGGCATAAAAATCTATCGCTTGGTGGCGATTGTCCGTTCGATTAATTATCAATAATTTAATAAGTTTTTTGCGTCAACGCAGGTTAATAATTCATGACTCTTGCCTTAGAACAGATCGATCGGATTGTCGGAAATCAACATCATAATCCCTTTGAAATTTTGGGTCCTCATCAGGTTGAGGAAAATGGTAAAACTGTTTGGGTAGTGCGAAGTTATCTACCCAATGCGGAATCAGTGTCGGTGATGATTCCCTCTACACGGCAAGAATATGAAATGAAGTCGGTGCATCATCCCCACTTTTTTAGTTGCACGATTGACATCCCTGAATTAGACAATTATCAGCTCAAGATTATCGAAGGTGGGCACGAGCGGGTGATTTACGACCCTTATGCCTTTACATCACCATTACTAAGTAGTTTTGATATTCATTTATTTGCCGAAGGTAATCACCATCGGATTTACGAAAAATTAGGCGCACATCCGCTGGAAATTGAGGATATTAAGGGTGTATATTTTGCGGTTTGGGCACCGAATGCCCGAAATGTTTCGGTAATTGGTGATTTCAACCACTGGGATGGGCGCAAGCATCAGATGGCTAAGCGGGAGAACGGGATCTGGGAATTATTTGTCCCCGAACTCAAAGTGGGCGCATCTTATAAGTACGAAATCAAAAATCAGGATGGTCATCCCTACGAAAAGACCGACCCCTACGGATTTTATCAAGAATCCCGTCCCAAAACTGCCTCGATCGTTGCCGATCTGACCGTCCATCAGTGGCAAGATGAAGATTGGATTGATCGTCGTCGTCATGCCGATACCCTGCGTCAGCCGATCTCTGTCTATGAGTGTCATCTAGGTTCATGGCTCCATGCAGCCACTAGCGAACCAGCTAAATTGCCCGACGGGTCTGATTCCGCCGTTGTGACTGTTTCTGACTACAATCCCGGCGCACGGTTTCTGACTTATCGAGAACTTGCCGATAAATTGATTCCCTATGTCAAAGATTTGGGCTTTACCCATATTGAGCTATTACCAATCTCCGAGCATCCGTTTGATGGTTCCTGGGGTTATCAGGTAACTGGTTACTACGCGCCGACATCCCGACATGGTTCACCTGAAGATTTCATGTATTTTGTCGATCAATGTCACCAAGCAGATATCGGTGTAATTGTTGATTGGGTACCTGGACATTTCCCCAAAGATGGCCACGGTTTACCGTTCTTTGACGGTACACACCTGTACGAACATTCCGATCCGCGCAAGGGTGAACATAAAGAGTGGGGCACACTGATTTTCAATTATGGGCGAAATGAAGTCAGAAACTTCCTCTACGCCAACGCCCTATTCTGGTTTGATAAATACCACATCGATGGGATTCGGGTCGATGCAGTTAGCTCGATGCTCTATCTCGATTATTGTCGCGAAGAAGGCGAATGGGTAAAAAATCAGTACGGTGGACGGGAAAATATTGAAGCCGCTGACTTCCTCCGCCAAACCAATCATCTTATCTTTAGCTACTTTCCAGGGGCACTATCGATCGCCGAAGAGTCCACTTCTTGGCCGATGGTTTCCGCGCCTACTTACTTAGGTGGGTTGGGTTTCAACCTCAAATGGAATATGGGTTGGATGCACGACATGCTGGATTATTTTGAGATGGATCCCTGGTTCCGCCAGTTCCATCAAAATAATCTCACCTTTAGTATGTGGTACAACCACAGCGAGAATTTCATGCTCGCCCTCTCCCACGATGAGGTCGGCCACGGCAAGAGCAACATCATCGGCAAGATGCCTGGGGATGAATGGCAGAAACTCGCGAATATGCGCTGTCTCTATGGCTATATGTTCAGTCACCCTGGCAAAAAAACCCTATTTATGGGGATGGAATTTGCCCAGTGGAGTGAGTGGAATGTCTGGTCAGATCTGGAGTGGCAATTGCTGCAACATCCTCCCCACCAGCAAATGAGCCAATTCATCACCGATCTCAACTATATCTATCGTCACGAACCTGCCCTCTACACTCAAGATTTTGAGGAAGCTGGGTTTGAGTGGATTGACTGTACTGATACTCGTCACAGTGTGATCTCATTCATCCGCCGCGATAAAAATAGCGATCAGTGTTTGATAATTATCTGCAACTTTACCCCCCAACCCCATGCTCACTACCGGATTGGTGTACCCGAACACGGTTTCTACACCGAGATTTTCAATAGTGATGCTCGGAAATACGGTGGTAGTAATATGGGCAACCTCGGTGGTAAATGGGCGGATGAATGGTCGATTCACAACCGTAAATTCTCCCTAGATCTCTGCATTCCACCGCTGGGTGTGTCGATCTTCAAGATTGATCGCGAGCGCACTGCCGCAGCTTATGAGTGGCGAGATAATCAGGGATCGATCGAAAGTACGTAGTCATTGACAATAATCGATAATTATGGTGAGGCAATTCATGAATTTCCCCACCATATTTTTTTGAAAGATGTGTATCTTTTAATCTCGATCGGGGAATACTAATT
>JAJAYU010000029.1 GCA_026786125.1 Chamaesiphon sp. | reverse complement strand
GTATACCCCATTTGAAAATCGTGATAGTTATGCCGCTGTAATTTTACAAAATATTTTGACCTTAAACGATATATGTCAAACGATCTCCACCGCATTCCTGGCCCTAAGCCTCAATTTTTAATTGGCAATGCTCTAGATTTTGTGAGTACGCCATCTCATATCAGATTGTATGAATATAGCTTAAATTATGGCGATATTACGCGCTTCTGGTTATTCGATCGAGCTAGTATTTTGATTAACGATCCGACTTTGATCGAACAGGTATTAACCATCGATCGCGATCTCTATTATAAAAATGCACCTCGGCAAGCAGCAGCACCTGTGATGGGAGATAGCCTATTTTTGAGCAATGGTAAAGACTGGGAATTCAAACGCCACAACCACCCATTCTCAGCCCCACAGATCGATGATTATTTCGAGCAGATTCTACCAACCATTCAAACCACAACTAATCGTTATCTCCAAACCTTACAGCCTAACTCGATACCTAAATCTGTAGAGCTGTTTAGTGAATTGGTGAAATTATCTTTTCAGATATTTGGGTTAACGATACTCGGATCGGAATTGGACAGCAGCTATTTTGATGCTTTTACAATGTTAATGGAGGAAATGAATAATCGAGGCGGACAAGCATTTTTGCCCTATCCTCTATCTCTCAATCCAAAATTTTGGTGGCAACGGCAACGATGGAATAATTTTATCGAGGAACAAATTCATCAACGTCAACAGCAGCCAGATTTTCGGGGAATCGATTTGTTATCTTTTGTAGTTGGCGATACCGAGCTATCGACAATCCAATTGCGGGAGGAGTTATCAACAACATTCACCGCAGGTACCAGAAATGTGGCCGAGGTAGTCGCTGCTGTCTTGTTTTTATGTGCTAAGAATTCAGAAACAATGCAAAAATTACAATCGGAAATCACCCTATTTCTGAGGGATCGTAGTGGTGAATTTCAGGGAACGGATCTCAATCTACTCAACTATCTCGATCTAGTCGTGAAAGAAGCTTTGAGATTGTATCCTGCTGTGCCTTTATTTATTCGGGAAGTTATTCCAGGACAATCGCCAATACTAGGAGGCTATACTATTCCAGAGAAAACCCAAATTTTTATTAGTAGTTGGGCATTACATCGCCATCCCAAATATTGGCAAAATCCCAATGACTTTATCCCAGAACGCTTTACAAATATACCGCCTCCTTTTCATTATTTCCCATTTGGTGCTGGACCTCGCCAATGTATTGGAATGGCGTTTACCTTGTTTTGTACGAAAGTTATATTAGTCAATATCCTTTCGCAATATTCAGTGAGGCTTGAGTCTGAGAACACATTTGATACACAATATTTTGCTGGTACGATTATGCCGCGTAGAGGTTTTAAAATTGAGATCGGTAAAAAAGAATAGTTCTGCTTTTACTTACCTGATATTGATAGAACCTAGAAAGATCCTACTCGAATTTATGAATGGAGATTAAATAGATATGGCAGGCATCCCTAATTACTCAGTACTGAAAGGACAGATTGAAAGCATCGACGAAGATCGAGATAGTAATCCTCACTACCGCATCTTTATCTCCGATGGCACTAAGACATATAAAGCAGCTATCAATGTTGGCTCGACAAGTAAAGTAGTAGCTGAAAAACTTCCCGGTGTACCTCCTTCTTATTTACTCGTTAAATTCGACCTGAATTATCAAAATCCCATCTTAGCCGATTTAGTAAAACTACCGATCGGTTTTACATCGATCGAGAAAAAGCCCAATACCATCGCCCTCGACTATATTCGGAAAAATCTATTTAATCCGGCGGAGATGGAGATCGTTCCCACCACGAAAGATGGCGACAATAATGATATTTTTGATACTTTAAGTAGCATTGTCGAAAAGAATGTCAATAATAAAAATGTTGATGTCTATGTGATTGGTTCTAAATTCACTCAAGGTGAAATTGGCATCCATGATGTGCATATGAATCAAGGCAGTTTGGATAATAAATTCAAAAAAGATGATGGTATCTATCAAGATGGAGGCTTGTTTTTTCATTTCAAACAGCAGAATAAATGGATTGCTATGTTTTCGGCATTTCAATCTCAATGTTGGCATACCGATGATATCAATGGTCATGCTAACAGTCGCAATAATTGTGCCAGACTTACTGCCCCAGGTACGAGATCTGTTGTCAGAATGGACGATGTTTTAGTTAGTCCTGACATTCGCGATGGTGCCGTATTAATTCGCGAAGCATTGGTAAATCCCGCTGGAACAGATCGAGGCAATGAATGGATAAACTTATTTAATAATACCGATGAAGTCATTGATTTGACTGGCTGGACGATTAAAGATAGTCTCAAACGATCGGAAACTCTTCAAGGTTCGATTCAACCTCATACTCATTTAAAAGTTACCTTATCTGGTAGTGGGGCAATCTTACTCAATACAGGTGGAATTATTTCATTGCTCGATTCTAATGGGTTGAAAGTTCATGGTGTTGCTTATACTGAAGCACAAGCTGTGGTAGAGAATACCGTCGTTATCTTTTAACGATCGATAATTCTCCCGAACAGATCGTCACAATAGAGGATGTGGGCAGATCCCACTGACAAATTGAATGAGCCTCATCGTCGCCCAAATTGACAAAGCAGCCCAAAGATTGGACTTCGATCTTGCCAGTCGCATCCGGTCGCTGCAAGATCGTACCCCAGGGGATGTTGTTACGCCCGCCGAGCAGTTACAACGCCTGCAATTCCTCAATCGATCGCTTGGTGACGATCGACTCGCTTTAGATACCCTAGAGCGCGTTTTAGCAGGTAATGAGTTACAACCAGTTAATTATCTCGAACGCGGGACAATCGCCGCTCGTGCCGTTGCCCGAATTCAGATCCGGCAACCAAACGGTCAGTCCTACGGTTGGGGGACGGGCTTTCTTATTGCACCGCAAGTGTTAATTACGAATAACCACGTTCTTCCCAGTCAAGATTGGGCAGTATATTCAACCGCACAATTCGACTACGAAACCGATCTTCAAGATCGACCGACTGGCCCGATCGATTTTACCCTCAATCCCCAGCAACTTTTCTATACCTCTCCCACTTTAGACTTTACCATCGTCGCAGTTGCGGCTCGATCGACAGATGAGGGACAGGATTTAGGTCGATTTGGGTGGCTGCCGTTGTTAGATACCCCTGGGAAGTCATTTGAAGGCGAATGGTTGACGATCGTTCAGCATCCGGCTGGCGAACGCAAGCAACTGTGCGTCAGGGAAAACCGCTTGCTCAAGCGATCTGAGGATGTGCTCTGGTACTCCACCGATACCCTCGGCGGTTCCTCTGGCTCTCCAGTTTATAACAATGATTGGTTTGTAGTCGCCCTCCACCATAGCGGCATCCCTGAAAAACTCAATGGCAAAATCCAAACAATTGACGGGCAGGACTTTAACCCCCAGACAATGGATGAAGCGCGAATTAAATGGTCGGCGAATGAGGGGATTCGCGCCAGTCGGATCGTCCAAACCTTAAAGCAAGCTCTCCCCGCGCACCCCTTACTCCAACCGTTATTTACCACCACCCCTGAATCGGCACGGATTGGCGGTAACGATCGATCTTCTATCCCATCTCCAATTAGGAATATACATCCCATGAGTCAAGACAACCTGAAAACAGTGACCATCCCGCCTTAGTGGTGCCGAAAACTCCTGAAACGTTGACAGGGAGTAGATGATGATAAAAAACAAGAAAAGGGAGGGATCTCCACAGTGGGAAAATGGCAGCACCGTGCCAAAACGGGAGAATTGTACGCTAAGGCTGAAACCTTCTCTGGGAGATGGTTTCAGCCGACAACATTCAAGACAAGATGTTATTTTAACCTGAAAGCCTTGCTGTCAAATCGTTTCAGATAACTAGAGGACTTGAAAGCACCAATTGAGGGAGGTAGCAGCACAATTAAATCTCGATCCAAAGATTATAATAGAGTACTCTCAAAGAAGTACAACCAGACGCGAACATTTAGCT
>JAJAYU010000028.1 GCA_026786125.1 Chamaesiphon sp. | reverse complement strand
TTGCTTGGTATAGTCTTTATCGAAAATCACCTAAAGGGATGTCGAAGATCGAACTCTTAATCTTCAAATATTCCCTTCGCAAACATCAGGTTGAGTGCGGCTAGTGTAGTTACTTCGTTAACACCAAGGATGTTAAATAAAGAAGTTATCTGAGCTACTGTTTTATCTCCCTGGAGAATCATTTGCCCCAGTTGTTTGAGATAGGCTTCATTGCGAAATTTGAGGGTTAGAAAGCGAGTTGAGACGTGAAATCCATCCTCAAATTCTTCGTATTTAAGATCGCTACGGAATCGGAGCAAATCGCTCGATCGCAAGGTAAGCGGCATGTGAGTCTCGATCGCTCGATCGAGAAAATCTGTTAATTCAGCAACTGTGGTAAATGTCCCTTCTGCATAAACTCGATAGCCATGCGGCCACAGCTCGCTAGCCGGACAAGGACTAATTAGTTTGACATTCCGATCGACTAAATTAAACAGAAAGCCAGACACACACGCATTAGTTGTGGGTAGAGATGTATCGACTGCGGTATTCGATTTCGCTGCTTGATGTTCGTTGCGATCGCGCATCCGTCCCGCATTAGCTTTGACCATTCCCGCCTCCTGATTTTGCAATACTAATCCCACAAATGCTAATTCTTCTGGAGTAAAGGCTGCACTGACTCGATCGAACATTTTTAGCGATAGGATCGAGAATCGATTCAATTTACCGCCCTTCTCCAACGCAAGTTTGAGTAGCGATTTCGTCCGCGCGATATCTTTTAAAGATTGTGCGGTAGTTGTTTGGGGAAACACGCCCAAAATAGCGTGAAAATCACACAGAAACTGCTCGTAATGGGGGTTGTCGAGCGGATCTGTCGCCCAATAACAAAAACCTGATGCGGCGGCTGTGCCCAGGACATTTTTTAATAACTGCAAGATATCTTGCCACAATCGAGCATTTTCGGGCGTATATAAGAAAATATCGTTGAGTGTCGGCGCAGACACACTACAAAACCAGCAACCAACAGAGCAACCTTTACTCAACTCAAAACTGAGTGGAGCGTGCATGACTCCCTGCGCGATAAATTGAGACACCTGACCGGATAATCGCTCGATCTGGCGAGATCGCCACGCCTGATACTGGCGATTGTGACTGGTATCGATGCGATCGGTACAAATACGTTCCTCTGATGCCTGGATAAAATCTTGACAGCGTTGCGCCAAGATCGGCAGTTTTCCGGATGCTCGCAGCGGTTCGAGGAATTCTGGTGCCCAGAAAGGCTTAATCTCTTCAGGATCGACTTGTAAATTGTAGCGAGCGACTGCTTGCGCTGGATCTGTCGATACTTGCGCCCGGAAGTCAGGATCTGCTTGCCACCGCAGCATAAAACTTTTGGCATGAGCGATCCGCGTAAATTCTGCGGCAAATTCTCGATCGGATAAATCTTTAATCCAGTGCGATTCTGTCTCGATTGTACTGGAGAGTAACTGTCTCACCAGGGCTAGACTAACTAAGCCCCGATGCTGAAGATGGACTGGTGCGTTTGCGATCATAAGGCAAGACTCCTGCAAAATTAGGATTGTCCATTAGACTTCGTTTTCTATGGGCTTACTCACATCTTGCACTAATACATACAGACTATTACTAAGCGTAGATCTTAGGGTACCCATGAAGGGTACCCCTACAGATAACTTGTAGGGGTGCCCCTTGTGGGTACCCTGGATCTACGGTTAGCACTAGTATGTTCAAACTGGTGCAAGATGTGAGCTGACCCCCATCAACCCTTCATTCTAAAGCTACGGTGTCCACACCGTAGCCCAAGTCGGGAGGAAGGATAGAAGATGAGAGCGAGTGCAATATTCGGAGATATTGTCCCGCTTTCAGTACTACTAGAAATTTATAAACCCCCAACTATTACCACTACTACGCCCGAAAATCCATCCCCCACCAGCTACTGCTTCGAGAGATTCATCAGAAAGTTCTCCGTCTGCCCCTGCTGGTTCGTTCTCTTTAGGTAACACCAGATAGATCGTGTTTGGTTTTTCTTCAAGCACTTCAATTTTGAATGAGTCGGGAATAGTTGTTCCCAATTCCTGTGCGTAGATTTTCTTAGGATCTGCTAACAGTTGTTGCTTAAAAGTTTCATCTTCATAGGCTTTGATTGCCAAACCATTTTCAAATTCCGAGCGTTTGCGTAATGCTTCGATGGCTTGGCTTTTTTGGGCTGTGTCTAATTTCATGTTATTTTTTCTGTAGATAGCAATGGACTCGTTCTGCATTCAATCCTATGCTAGTTATTTTAAAAAATCAATAACTAAAAACTTAGAAAAAGTCAGGTCTTCGATCCGAAACAAAAGTTCTGAGAAAGTTCAGTAAAGTTCTGGAAAGTTCTGCTTTAAGCCGATTGAGTACCTTTGACCATTGCGATCGCTAGATAGATCGACGTAAGATTGAAGACAATTATTAGCTTACTTGAGCCGCTTCTAGATTAACAAACATCCGGTTAGAGCTTCCAATTCAAAAGGTGGAATTACATGGATATATTTCTCAATCAGTTAAGTAATAGTGATATTCAATGGCTCAAGCAAAACGGGCACCCACAGCAAATTTGGGCGGGAAATATCCCGATCGAAGCGCGATCGCCTCATTTTTTCTACTTACTAATTAGCGGCGAACTCGTCGGCAGCATCAACCAAAACCAAGGGGGAAGATTGGGGCTGGCGTTTGCAGCACTTGAGGAGGATGTCGATTTAGAGCGAGAAATCGTCCGCTTCTTGCCTGGAGATGTCTTGGGCAATATTCCAGGGGTCGAGTTAACCGCTGCTGCGATGACCATCAGAGCTGCCGAGAACTCGACGGTATTGGCAGTCGATCGTGCGGCACTGAGCGCGAAAATCGCTGAGGATGTCGGGTTTGCAGCGAGATTTTATCGGGCGATCGCGATATTGCTATTAGAGCGGTTCTCGCGCTTGGTACGGTACTTTTTACGCCCCAAAATGGGACAGGCTCAACCCCTCCAGGATGTACCGTTAATTTTTGGAGAACTCAGCGATAGCGATGTGGACTGGATGCTGGGTGCTGGGAGATTGGCTGAAATCGATTGCGATCGAGTGTTAATTCGCGCTGGAGAGCAAATCGAGGATCTTTATATCATCCTGCAAGGTACCCTTTCGGTCTTTGTTAAAGAGGAAAAATCAAATCGACTGTTGAATATTTTCGCCGCGCTGGAAAGTTCGCCAGATAGCGACACCTCGGTCGGTAGAGAGATCTTACTACTCGATCGCGGTGAAATTGTCGGTGAATCGATCGCCTTAGACAACCCGATCTCTACAGCTACCGTCACCGCATTAGCAAATTCGGTTTTGCTCAGAATTCCCCAACAACAACTGCGCCTCAAGTTACAGCAAGATGTCGGCACCGCAGCTCGCTTTTATCGGGTACAAGCCATGCTCTTATCTAGCAGACTGCAAGGATTGATTAGTCGCTTGGGCTATGGGCGCAGTCCCTATCGACAAGGGGCAAGTCTATCAGCTTCGGTGGATTATGAAGATGAACTCGATTTCGCCACGATGGACAATCTCACCCTCGGCGGTGCGCGATTTGACTGGATGCTCAAACGCTTGACGGTTTAAGTCTATTGGCGGGGATGCGTAGTCCCTTACCCCACCCCAGCCCTCCCCTTATAAAGGGGAGGGAGCAAGAAAAGCCCCCCTTTATAAGGGGGGGTTGGGGGGTAATCAACCTCAACCGAAGTAGATTTGTAGATTTGTAGGTTGGGTAGAACGAATGTGAAACCCAACATCCACACCATCGTTGGCACAGCCTACCGGAGGTAATCGTTGAGTGTGTTGTGTTTCGCGGGCTTCAACCCAACCTACAGATCTGTGTGAAGTCAGAGCAAGCGTAGTCCCTTACCCCACCCCAGCCCTCCCCTTATAAAGGGGAGGGAGCAAGAAAAGCCCCCCCTTTATAAGGGCAGGGCTGTTTCATTCCCAAAGGGAATGAATTTGTCAATCCCCTAAGCGATCGATTGTCAGATGAATGTGGTTATTTCTTAGGGTGAAATCACCATTTATTCGATCGAAATCAATTGCTTTTCATCTTGACAACTCAAGCCTGGTAAGGAATGAATCAGCCCTGCCTTTATAAGGGGGGGTTGGGGGGGTAATCAACCTCAAACGAAGTCTAGCAAATTCATCAACGCTCCCATCTCCCAACTAATTACCATGTCAGACTCAACCAAAAAACTATTTCGAGACGAATCGCTAGAACGCCTATCCTCGCCAGAACGGCTCGACCAACTGATGAATGTCGTCAATCCGCGAGCTTGGCTACCGCTGGCTGGATTGGGATCTCTAGTTGCGACTGGCTTGCTGTGGAGCATCTTTGGACGGCTGCCCCTCACCGTCTCTGGACAAGGTGTGCTGATCTATCCTCGCAGCGTCGTGCAATTTCAAGCTCCCAGCGACGGTACGATTCTCAAACTAAATATTAAATCGGGAGCTGTAATTAAAAAAGGCGACATTATCGGCACCATTAGCCAGCCTTCGTTAGAACAGCAACTCAAACAGGAACGCGAAAAGCTCGATCGATTAGTCAGTCAAGCCAAAGAAAGCGATTTAGTCCGCACCACCCGACTAGCTTCACAACGAGAAAATTTAGCCAAACAGAAAGTCAACCTCGAAACTACCTTAAAACGAGAGACGATTATTCCCGTCTTGCGTCAAAAAAATCTAGGATTATTAGCGCAAAACCTCAGTGTTATCGATAAAAGACTGAGTAGCGATCGCCAAGTTTTACCGAATTTACGCCAAAGAAGCTTCGTTTCGCTCGACCAAAAAAGAGTGGGACTCACTCAAGGTTTAGCCCGCATTAAAAAACTATTGCCAAATCTGGAAGTACAATTAGCAGCCCGCCGCAAATTGTACGAGCAAAGAATTGTCAGTGCGGATATTATGTTAGCCGCTCAAAAAGATTATCTCGATAGTCTAACCCAAATATCGACCCTCGAATCTCAAGTAAAAGAGCTAGATGTCGAACGGGTGAACACCGAACGCCAATATTTAGACGGGGTAAATAGAAGCAACGAACTTAGCAGCAAACGCCAAGAAATTCAAGTTCAACGCATCGATATTCAACGCCAATTTTTGCAAAGCCTCAATACGATCGACGAACTTAAAACTAAGCTCCAAGATATCAACAGTCAACTGGCTAAATTAACTCAAGACGAATTAGAGGCAACTTTTACTAGTAAAAATAATATTGAAGAGGTCAATCGCAAAATTGCTCAGTTACAACGCGAAATCCAACTCAAAACCCAGATTGTCAGTGATTACGACGGGAAAGTCATTCAACTATCGGTCGTACCCGGACAGATCGTGACGGCTGGAACGCGATTGGGGTCGATTAATTCCAAAGGGAACGAAGCAAAACTAATGAGTGCGATCTATTTTGCCGATAAAGATGGACAGCAAGTTAAACCTGGGATGGAAGTTCAAATCACTCCCAGTTTAGTTAAGCGCGAACGGTTCGGCGGCATTGTCGGTAAGGTCAGCGAGGTGACATCTTTTCCCGTGACAGGACAGGATATGGCCAATATTATCGGCAACCAAGGGCTGGCTGAGAGTCTAGCTGAAAGTCTCTCGTCCGGTGGTAAAGCTCCCGTCCAGGTGTTTGCCGACCTAGATACCGCCCAGACCAACAGCGGCTACAAATGGTCTTCCTCCAACGGCCCAGATCTCAAGTTGTCTTCGGGTACTACCGTACAAGTTCGGGTCAGCGTCGGAGAAGTGGTACCGATTTCTTACATCCTGCCAATCTTCAAATCAGTTACAGGAATTTATTAGTAAATTATGCAAACAGCAGCAATTTCTAACGCCAAGCCACCCAAACAATCCGGTCGAGTGCGGACTCCTACAGTATTGCAAATGGAAGCGGTCGAATGCGGGGCGGCGGCACTAGGCATTATCTTGAGCTATTACGGTCGGATCGTGCCCCTGACAGAATTACGAGTCGAATGTGGCGTATCGAGAGATGGTAGTAAAGCATCGAACGTCCTCAAGGCTGCTCGGTTATATGGTTTAGATGCCAAAGGATTTAAAAAATCGATCGAAGATGTCCAAACGATTAAACCCCCGTTTATCGCCTTTTGGAACTTCAATCACTTTTTGGTGGTTGAAGGGTTTGTCGGTAAAAATGTCTATCTCAATGACCCAGCCGTAGGGCCAAAAAAAGTTACTTTCGATGAATTCGATCGCGGATTTACTGGCGTAGCACTGGTGATGGAACCAGGGGCAGAATTTCACAAAGGCGGGAAAAAAAAGGGACTGCTCCCTAGTTTAACCTCCCGCTTAAAAAGCTCGCGATCGGCTTTGATTTTCTGCTTGATTACCGGACTACTCCTGACGATTCCCCGGATGGCAGTGCCAGCTTTCATGCAAGTATTTATCGATGAAATCTTAATCGAAAATCGCACTGATTGGTTGCGTCCGCTGCTCATCGGCATGGTGTTTACAGCATTGCTGACGGGACTATTAGCACGCTTGCGGCTGACTTATTTGCGTCGATTATTGCTCAAGCTTTCTGTTACTCTATCAGGTCAATTTTTGTGGCATACAATTCGCTTACCCGTCGGATTTTATGCTCAACGCTTTGCCGGGGAAATTAGCAGTCGCGCTCAACTGAATAATAAAGTGGCAGTAACCCTCTCTGGGCAGTTGGCAACCACGGTCATCGATGCGATCGCGATGATTTTTTATGCCATCATTATGTTCTTCTACGATCCGCTGTTGACCTGGATTGCGATCGTCTTTGCCGCCGCTAACTTTATCGCACTACAAGCCCTCTCTCGCAACCGCGTCGATGCGAATACTAGACTCTCTCAAGAAACGGGGAAAGTTGCTGGAGTAGCGATTAGTGGCATTCAAACGATCGAAACAGTCAAAGCCAGCGGCTTAGAAGCGGACTTATTTGCAAAATTTGCTGGCTACTATGCCAAAACCATCAACGCCCAACAAGAACTAGGACTCCCCACCCGATTGCTAGGGGCACTACCCACAGTCCTCACCTCTCTAGCTGTCACCTCGATTTTAGTCCTCGGTGGATATCGGGTGATGGAAGGTACCCTCAGTATTGGGCGACTGATTGCCTACCAAGCCCTCACCCTGGAATTTCTCAAACCTGTCAACAACTTGGTGAATTTTGGCAGTACATTGCAAGAGCTAGAAGCCGACTTAACCCGCTTGGATGATGTCTTGGAAAATCCGATCGATCCCGAAGCCGAACGGGAAATCGATGCTGGCAGCAGCTTACAAGTTTATAGCCAAGATTCCTTTAAATTGTCAGGCTATGTGGAATTGCAAAACCTTACCTTCGGCTACAATCGCCTGGGAGAGCCACTAATTCAAGATTTGAACCTAACCCTCAACCCAGGTCAAAGAGTCGCCCTCGTCGGCGGTAGCGGTTCGGGTAAGTCTACGGTAGCTAAGTTAGTAACCGGACTATATCAATCTTGGTCGGGAGATATTCTGTTAGATGGCATTCAACGCCACCAAATTTCTCGCCCCGTCCTCGCTAGTTCCCTCGCAATGGTCGAGCAAGAAATATTTCTGTTTGCTGGCACTGTCAGAGAAAATCTCACCCTTTGGGATCCCACAGTACCCGAAGTAGATCTGATTAAAGCCTGCGAGGATGCCGCCATCCACGATCTGATTTTGAATATGCCTGGAGGCTACAATTGCCAACTCAGTGAAGGCGGCAGAAATTTAAGCGGCGGACAACGCCAACGATTAGAAATTGCCAGAGCCTTAGTCAGAAATCCAGCCGTATTGGTACTTGACGAAGCAACCAGCGCGCTCGATGCCGAAACCGAGCAAATCATCGATCGCAATCTCCGCCGTCGCGGTTGTTCCTGCATCGTCGTCGCGCACCGACTCAGTACTATCCGCGATTGCGACGAAATTATCGTCTTAGCACAGGGGAAGGTGGTGCAACGTGGTACCCACGAGGAGTTACGCAGCAGCTCTGGCGTTTATACCCAATTGATTGGCACTCATTAAAGGCTTTAGGTTTTAGGTTTTAGGTTTTAGGCACTGGAGTAAGGGGTTACTTCATTACCCATTACTCCAGTGCCCATCCACCCATCCACCCATCCACCCATCCACCCATCCACCCATCCACCCCCCTCCCATTTATGACTACCTCTATCCAAGGACGAATTGTTAAAAACAACGAACC
>JAJAYU010000027.1 GCA_026786125.1 Chamaesiphon sp. | reverse complement strand
GCGTTTTTGACGGCTGTTTGGGCTGTCTCCAGAGAATCGAAGGTACTAAAGTCTAATCCGGTGGTTTCTTTGACGATATCGTTCATCGTCACTCGTCGCCACGGAGCTGTCAGACTAATCGGTGTCTCTTGATAGGTGATTTCCAGGGTTCCCAGCACTGACTGCGCCACTGTGGTAATCATGTCCTCGGTGAGTGTCATCATATCCTCGTAGTCAGCATAGGCTTGATATACCTCGATGCTGGTAAATTCGGGATTATGACGGGTAGAAACACCCTCGTTGCGGAAAATTCGCCCTAGTTCAAATACTTTCTCGAAGCCGCCGACGATTAACCGTTTGAGGTGCAGCTCAGTGGCAATCCGAAGGTACAGCGGCATTTCGAGCGTATTATGATAGGTATTAAATGGACGTGCATCGGCTCCGCCTGCTTCTGATTGCAAGACGGGGGTTTCGATTTCGATGAAGTCGAGGTTTTCGAGATAGCGACGAATGCCAGCGGTAATCAGGGAGCGTTTTCTAAAGGTATCGCGGACAGATGGATTGACGATCAGATCTACATAGCGTTGGCGGTAACGTTTGGCGACATCGGTTAAACCATGCCATTTATCTGGAAGGGGTAGCAGTGACTTCGTTAGCATCACATACTCATTGACGAGGATTGATAATTCCCCTTTTTCGGTGCGTTTAATCGTTCCCTTCACTCCGAGGATATCGCCGACATCAGTTAATTGTTTGAGATGGCTAAAAGCGTCGGGAAGATCTGACATCCCTGCTTCAATCTGCTGCTTATTCAGATAGAGCTGAATCGTACCCGTCTCGTCTTGAATACTAAAAAATGCTAATTTACCCATCACCCGCCGTGCTAAAATACGTCCGGCGATCGAGACGGGGATATCTACTTCCTCACCACTAGCTAAATCTTGGTACTCTAGCTGTAATGCGGCGGCTTGGTGAGTAGATACCCAGTTGTAAGCGTAGGGATTCATCCCTATTTCGCGGAATTTGTCGGCTTTAACCAGGCGCGTAGCCCGAATTTCGGCTAATGTCGAATGTGGTTCTGGCTGCTGTGGCGACTGTTGCTTGGACATATATAGAATCGATACTAGGCTGGACTCTCTATTCTACGTCAAGCTCGATCGATATTACCTAACCCCTATTCCCTATTCCCTATTCCCTAATTAACAATATTGACTGATATCTTCGCCACATTCATCAGCGAGATAGCACATTGCTTTGAACCGGAGCATCACTACTTCCTCATAGAGAGGGTTGAGTTTACACATTGGGGGGATGTGTACTAGTGTGTGTCCAAATAAATTGAGATCCCGTTCAAACGGACATTGGGAGGGGATGAGCTGGCAAAGTCGGTGAGCTAGTCGAGGATTGGAAATTTTGAGATTGTCCAACCATTCCCGCAATGGTTTGAGGAGATCGAATTTACTTGAGTGACGGAGATCGCTGGTTGCTGGTGCTGTAGATACGGCGGAGAATAAGCGAGCAAGTCTGGATAAGTTGGAAACCATAATATGAGATGTATTAGTGCTACCGATGAAGACGATCACTATTTAATGACGGCGATCGAATAAAGAATGTTCAGCTAGAATAAACTACGCAGATTGGTAATAGATTTCCGGACAAAAACGGCCGCATTGATGACAAAGGTAATGTAGCTGTATCGATCACCATTGCGGTGCGAACAAATTTGCTTACGGTTCCCATCATGTCTTAGGTCGCGCCGATCTGACAACAGTAGATCTACGGAGATATCATAACGCATCCTTCCTCTATTTCAGCGTATTCTTGACCGCATTTTTGTGCGATCGAATACCTTTCTCCAGGCAAGAATTGACAATTATTAAAAAATTCTGATCCCTTACTAGTTCTTGTGCAAACTTACCTGTTTTGAGTCATTTGGAGCTAAGAAGAAGGATCAATGTTAGCCATCGAATGCTCCAGAAATGTATCCAGTTAGTAACAAACTCTGCTTAGTAGTGGGATCGGTGAAAATATGTAGCGGTGTCCCATCGAGCGATCTACTCACGGGCTGATGGCGGACAATAGCCACATCAAAGCGACAGGGCAGCTCTGCGAGGTGTGGATGCTTGACTAGGAATAATTGGGCAGTGCTGACAATTCGGGCTTGTTTCTGGGGAGTAATCGCCAGTAATCCATCGGCATCCCAATTTGATCGATTGCGGGTTTTAACTTCGATAAATAATAGTGTATCGGATGCGATGGCAATGATATCGATTTCGCCACGTTTCCATCGCCATCGTTGGTGTAGAATCCTGCCGCCACGGGAAACTAACCACTGGGCGACAACTTCTTCTCCTGTTTTACCTGTATCCATGGGATTTTTGAGGCGGGTTAATCAAGTCTTTTGCTCTAACTCACTTCAATCGCCGAACGATCCCCGAATAATCTCTAATTGGGGATTAGATCGATCACTAGGCTGTTTTGATGTTCAAATTGACAATCAGATCGTTAAAATCTCTGTCGCCACCACCGTACTGATCTTCTACCGCAAAGATATTTGAACCAATCAAGCGGAAATGATCGAACTTATCAGGATTGGCACCAAGATAATTGAAGTAAGCATGAATTCTACTTCCATCACCACTATTGGAGGGATTATTGTTGGCGAAATCAGTTAATGAACCCTGGGCGATAACGATCGGAGCGTAGATAGCTCCACCAGAAATGTCCAGATTGGACTTGCGATCACTTTTGCCTAGTTGCAATGAATTAGCGAGCGCACTGGTAATTGCCGCTTTAGCATAATTGGGATCACTTGGTTGGAGTGTCACCCCATTGCCAATATCGATCCCCCCTGTCAATGCATCTTTTACAGTATAGAAGCCAATATTATTGGTATACGCAGCATCAGATGTGGTTGTAATGTCAGTTTTAAGCGTACCTGCATAGTCAGTCAAATTGATCGTCCGTTGGGTTGCACTTTGACCTTTGGTACCAAGGATGCCAATCACAGGTAGCACAGTTGGAATCGGTGTTGGTGTTGGTGTTGGAATCGGTGTTGGTGTTGGTATTGGTGTTGGTGTTGGTGTTGGGGTTGGGGTTAGAATAATAATCGTATCTGCACCACCAATCCCATTGTTGATTGGCGCAATCGGATCGTTACCAATTTGGTTTTCTAATGTACCAATTCCGGTATTAATGTCAATTGCAAGGCGATTACCGACTGCGTTAGCAGTACCACCAGTAAATCCTTTTAATTGACCATTCTCAAAACTGAGAGCTTTGACAAGTGGAAGACCAATATTCCCGATCAAAGTTGAATTTGCTGGATTTGCGATTGGGATTGACCACAACGTACTACCTCTAGTGTTATTGTTCAGGAATAATATTGATGCTGCTAAAAATCTACTACCAGCAGGATCGTAGACTATATCACCACCGCTTACTAAATCCCGTGGCAAATCACCCACCGCAGTAGCCACCGCAGTTGTAAGATTGACCGTATAAAGTTTGCTTGATCCGGAACCGATCGTGTAGAGTTGACCACCAGGGCCAAACGCTAAAGCATTCAAATTGACGCTAAGTACGTTGTTACTTGCCAAATCCCTGATCAGACCTATTTCTGTAACTTGCTCTTTGGTCGCGCGATCTGGATTAATTTTGAAGAGGATATCTTGCTCCTGAGTATTTGTACCAATGCCATAGAGTTCTTTGCCATCGGCACCCACAGCAATATCGTAGAGGATTCTATCTGTAGCTGTAGTGGAGCTGGCTAGTGCAAAAAACTTACCATCTTGGCCAACTGTACCTACGTCAGTTTTACTACCATCACCATTATTTCTGGCAGTGAAAGGTGTGACGATCAATGTTGCTTTACCGCCATCGACAGTTGATACTGTATAGCTGCCACTCTGACCACCAACCAGTAGTCGATAACGGCCCCCTGGAAATGTGGTGCTACTCAATGAAATTTTGCCTTGACCATTCACAGCGGCTTCTTTGACGGCAACGATATTACCAGTAGTTATATCGATTAGATTAATTAACAGGGGCGTAATTGTGTTGGTGGCAGTTAACTCGATCGTTAACTGTCGATAATCATCCAAACCTGTTAACTCGTATTCGTCAAGACTATAACCAGATCTTTTGGGATCTTCGGTTGTAAATGCACCTGTAATACTTTGACCTAATCCAATATTTATCATGGTTATAGAAAAAAACAATTGTTTTGAGATTGCTCAAAGATCGCCAAATAATCTCTAAGGATACTGAATATAAGCGATCGCGTGATGGGAGACTTAGTGTCTTGTGATCGCTCGCGTCGGTGAAAAATAAGCAATTAGGCTCTTGCCACAAAATTGGGAGCGTGTCACTTTTACAGATCTGGACAAATGCACAAATGTGAAATCAGGAATGTAGGCACTGCAAAGGCTCTATCGATTATGGTAAGGCATTAAGTTATTATCCCCAATCATGGCAATAGTTCTACTAGTTAGGGAATTTTTCACTATTTTGGCTTAGACAAACACCATACAATTACTTGCAGTAAGTCAAAGTGGTTGCTATTTATGAATGATCAATCACCCCCATGCTCACGATCATCCACGCAGGTTATTAGCCCCCGACATGAATGCCTGGACGACGATTAGGATCTGGTTCGGCGCGGCGGATGACTTCGCGGGTGACTACAGCGGTATCACCTTCGCCGAACAGTAGAAACCGCATCAGATATTGAATCGGATTGCCTTCTACCCAGCCGAAATAAGCGTGGGGATATCGACCGGATTCATTGTGGTTGCGAATATCGAGTAAGATGGCAGCGATCGTATTAGGTACCGCTGCTCCCTTAGCCCGTAGAATCCGATAGCCACTTACCTTCACACCTTGTACCTCGATTTTGCCGACAAACTCGTAAGCGTCTGAGATCTGGATTTCCAAGAATAGTACTGAGTCACTTTCTGGAATGTGGTTATCATCCCGCACTTCGCGTTCCTTCTCAAAATACTCTTGTTCATCTCCAGCTTGCTTGCGGTTGGCAATCAATCGAACAGTACCTTTGACATCTTCGGCGATGAAACTCCGAGCCATTTCATCCATTTCGATCGTCTCTACTCTTAGTTCAGTCGATCGCATCACCCGCGATACTAGAGATACGATGATAATCGATCCGATAAATAGACTGGCAATCTTTAAACCATCTGGTCGTTCGATGATGTTGACGATCGTGGTGTAGATAAATAATAAGGTGATGATCGTGAACATCGAAGTTTTAGCGATCGAAGAATTATGACCCTTTCGCACTGACAGCGTTACGGCAAAAGCTGCTGAACTCATTAGCACCAATACTCCTGTTGCGTATGCTCCACCTTGAGCCTCGACATTTGCCTTGAAGACAATCGTCACGATAAAGGCAATCGCCGTAAATACCAGCACCAAGGGACGAGTTGCTCTAGCCCAATCTGGAGCCATCCCATAGCGCGGTAAATAGCGCGGCACAATATTTAGTAATCCAGCCATCGCCGAAGCTCCAGCAAACCACAGAATTGCGATCGTACTGAGGTCATATACCGTCCCAAAGCCATCTCCTAGGAATTTATGACTCAAGTAAGCTAAAGCACGCCCATTAGCTGGCCCGCCCGTCTGAAACTCTGCTGCGGGAATCAGGACGGTGGTAATCACGCTACTTGTGAGCAAAAAGAAGCTCATGATTAGTGCTGCGACAGTCAGTAGCTTGTAAGTATTCCGAATTCGCCCGACTGGATTATCTTCAGTTTCGCCAGGATCGCCCTCAACTAGGGGCATCACCGCCACTCCAGTTTCAAATCCCGATAAACCCAATGCCAGCTTTGGAAATAGGATGGCGGAAGCAGCCACCATCATCAGCGGATTGCCATGACTGGTAAATAATTCGCGTTGCCAATTAGTCAGTACGACTGGATTTTGGATAATGTCTCTAATGCCGACGACAATTACGATGAGATTCAGCGCAAGGTAAATTGTCACCAAAACTACTGCCAGCCCTACCGCCTCTTGGAAACCGCGTAAAAACACGCCGCCGAGTAAAGAAATTAGCAATAGGGTAATGATCACTTCATTACCTGCTGCCCACTGATGGACTAGAGGATTTTCAATAATATGCGCGGAGGCATCTGCGGCGGATAAAGTGATCGTGATAATAAAATCCGTTGCCACAAACCCCAATAGACAGAGCACAAATAACTTACCTTGCCACCAAGATAATAGTTGCGCCAACATCGAAATCGAGCCTTCGCCGTGAGGGCTGATTGTCGCGACTCTGCGATAGATGGGCAATGCGCCAAATAGCGTCAGTAGCACGAGAATCAGCGTCGCAATCGGTGACAGGGAGCCAGCCGCTAATGCCGCAATCCCTGGCTAATAACCCAATGTTGAAAAATAGTCAACTCCAGTTAAACACATCACTTGCCACCAGCGGTGAGTCTGATGGTGCGTGCTATCCTTGGCTCGATTCTCGTTTAGTAACCACCGACCGATACGAGTGCGTTTTTTGACAATTGGCACATTAAGGACGCAGCTTATTCATTCGGTTGACAGTTCGACTACTCTCACTGGGCGCAGTTGGCATTTACCTAGATCAGATTTTTGAACAACTGAATACCATCGGCGTTGCTGAGGATCGGATCTGCCGCTCGTTCGGGGTGAGGCATCATTCCTAGTACATTTTTGGTTTCATTGCAGATTCCGGCAATATTATTTAAGGATCCATTGGGATTGGTGCCAGCGTATCTAAATAATACTTGTCCGTTGGACTCTAATTGATCGAGTGTCTCAGGATCGGCATGATAGCAGCCTTCACCGTGAGCGATCGGCAGATTAATCGAGGTGTTAGTATAGCCTTGGGTCCAGATCGAATCTGTACTCTCAACGGTGAGGGGAACTCGATCGCAAATAAAGTGCATATCCCGATTGCGAACTAGTGCCCCAGGCAGTAATCCTGCCTCGGTTAGCACCTGAAAACCATTGCAGATACCTAAAACATATTTACCTTGGGTAGCGTGGGCGACAACGGCTTTCATGATGGGGGAGAATCTAGCGATTGCTCCACAGCGGAGGTAATCACCATAACTAAAGCCCCCAGGCACAACCACCACATCTACATCCTGTAGATCGGTTTCTTCATGCCAAATAGTGCGGGTAGGTTGTCCGAGCAGATCGCGGGTAACGTATACCACATCGCGATCGCAGTTAGAGCCAGGGAAGACAATTATTCCAAATTTCACAGTGAGGGAGGAGGGGGACGAGGGGACTGGGGGACTGGAAGACTGGAAGACTGGGGGACTGGGGGATAATATTCCCTATTCCCTATCCTCTAATTCAACCCGATAATTCTCAATTACTGGATTAGCGAAAAGTTGGTCACACATCACGTCTAATTGCTGGTGTGCTTCTGCTTCATCAGTGGCACTGAGATTAACTTCGATATATTTACCGATCCGAACACTTTCGACATCCGTGTAGCCCATGTGTGCTAAACCAGACTGTACTGCCGTACCCGCAGGATCGAGTACAGAGGAACGAAGTGTAACATAAATGCGCGCTTGATATTTTTGCTTCAACGGAATCCCTCAACTTTGCGATAATTATAGATACAGCGATTAGTTCTGGTAGGCTCCTGCTTAGACAGAGGCTACGCCAAAGAACAAACTTAAATCTATCACCACCAATTGTAAACTAGTACCAACCTCGGCTGTCATTTATGCCAAATCTTCAATTTCAAACGTGTATCCATAAGAGTAAGGAGTATTCCCTAAAGCCTAAAGCCTAAAACCTAAAGCCTTCCAGAACTAAGTACAAACCTTGCCTAACTAAGCACTTTCCCATGAAATCCGATCGAACTCGCAGCCAAGAACGTATATTACAACTCCTGAAGCAATTCGATCGCGGGATTTCGGCTCAAGATATTTATGTCGAACTGCGAACTCGTAATGAAACCGTTGGACTTGCAACTGTTTACCGTGCTTTAGAGAGTTTAAAATTAGAGGGTAGCGTTCAAGGTCGAACATTATCGACAGGTGAATCATTGTATAGTTGTGTGCAAGCCGATCGACATCATTTGACCTGCTTGCATTGTGGAGAATCGATCCCGATCGATGAGTGTCCGGTTGAACAGTTAGAACAAAGACTAGAATCACTGCATCGATTTAAAATTTACTATCACACACTCGAATTCTTTGGAGTATGTCTAGCTTGCGCGCCAACAGAAGTAAACAATAATGATAAAAATCGAGTTGCTCATTCCCATCACCATCACAGCCACGATCAATCTGAATAGGAACATCTATGACTTTTGATAGTTTTATGAATTCGATCGGGATTGCTGACCCGCATGGGCGTGGCTGGCTATCCGTGGTGCTAACTTTTATGTTTGCATGGATCGTCACCTATTTGTTTATTCCCAAGGTACGCACTTTTGCCCTCAAAGTCGGTTGGGCAGATCTCCCAAATGCCCGCAGATTAAATCAGGAGCCGTCACCAAATGCGGGGGGATTGGCAATTTATACGGGCGTAATTGCGGCAATTATTCTGGCGGGATGTCTCTCCACAGGAGTGCTGATCAAGGTTCAAGTGGCGATACTAGCCATCTTACTCGGAGGCTCAGTCCTAGTCATTGTCGGATTTATCGACGATCAATTTGGCGGATTACCCGCGTTATTTAGACTGATTGTCCAAATTTTGACGGCACTATTGCTGGTTGTCTGTGGTATCCAAATTCATGTTGTCTATTTTGGCGCGCCCATTGACGGGATTCTGTCGGTTGTCCTAACAGTATTCTGGATCGTCGGGATTACCAATGCGGTGAATTTGATGGATGGGATGGATGGTTTAGCTGGAGGTGTGAGCTTTATTAGCGCGATGAGTTTATTAGCTGTATCTGCTCAATTTGAAGCGAGAGCAGCGGCTACCTTGATTTCCGCAGGTGTGGCTGGAGCAGCCTTAGGATTTCTGAGACACAATTATCATCCTTCTCGAATTTTCATGGGGGATGCTGGGGCTTATTTTCTAGGCTATGTTTTGGCAGCTACCAGTATTTTGGGGAATGTGAAAGTGACAAATGTTACTTCGCTGATTCCGATCGTTATGTTGTTTTTGGTTCCGGTGATCGATACTAGTCAAGTGATTATCAAACGCTTGCTCTCAGGACATAATCCCCTAAGTACTCCAGGCAAAGATCATCTACATCATCGATTACTAGCACAAGGATTTTCCCAAAGACATTCAGCGTTGATTTTGTGGGGTGTTACCCTCGCGGGTGGGATTATTGCGATGCAAATGCAAGGTGCTAAATCAATGGCGATCGTCGTTACGGCTGTCGGGATTGCCCTACTATTAATCATGACAGTCTTGCTGCGGCTACGGGCGATCGTCAAAGTGCCAGATGTTGCTAGTCCAAATCCAGATGATAAACCTTTGAATTAGGTGTTAGGAATTATTAATTTATGGCAGACAAGAATCAGAGTACATTTATTGGCGGCATATTCGTCGGAGCGGTAATTGGAGCTGTGGCTGGACTATTAGCAGCTCCCCGTAAAGGGCGAGATACGCGCAAAATTTTGAACAAAACCGTATCCGCAGTACCCCAAATGGCGGAAGATATTGCTAGTAGCGTTCAACTTCAAGCTGATAAGCTCTCTGCTGCTACAGGCGATCGATGGCATGATACACTTGATCGACTATCTACTGCTATCTCTGCTGGCATCGTCGCCAGTCAATCCGTCCGCGAACTCAACACCCCCACTCAGCCCAAATCTGCTCGTGAGGTAGATGAATAATTTTCAACTATTCTCCTTTCCTCTAGAAGGCTTTGTAAACAGCGAGGCTACTGCTGGAGCAGACACTCTACTATCACCAGCAACTATCAACAATCCATTGCTATTACTAGGCTGCTCGATTTTGCTCGTTGCTGTTAGTTTGACGGCTTTATTAGTTGCTGCTTTTCCGGCGATTCAGGATGTGTCTCGTGCGGCGAGAAGTGCCGAAAAATTATTTGATAAACTTGATCGAGAATTACCCCCGACACTGGAAGCAATTAGACTCGCGGGGTTGGAATTGGGCGATCTCAGTGATGAAATGTCTCAAGGAGTCCAGAGTGCCGCCGCAGTTGCACAGCAAGTAGATCTGAGTCTGGCTGTTGTCAAAAAGCAAGCGGGAAATGTCCAGACGAATACCCGCAGTGTGTGGGTAGGGGTAAAAGCTGCTTGGAGTACTTGGCAGGATCGGAGGTAAGGGGACAGGGGGACTGGGAGACTTGGGGACTTGGGGATTTTTAGGTTTAAAAGATCAGAAACTTTGTCTCAATTCAGGCGTTTTTAACCAATTTTTCCGGAATTATTGTTTGTTAGTCTGTATGTAATACTTGTATTGAACAGATCCAATCGATAGGATATCGATTGGATCTAAATTAACAAAGATTGCAAGTTTTATGATAGATATCCCTCTGTTGCGCCGCAAAACTGGACTAGATCGGGGTCTAGTGGTGGGATCGATCTCGATCGGTGGGAGCTGGCTGTATCTGAATCGATCGGCACTTGATTGGCTAGCAATATTGATCGCTGATATCTCTCTCTTTAATGGGGTGATCTTAGCCGCAGGTGCCCTACTATTGCTGTCGCTGGGTTGGCGGTATCGTCGATCAATTGAACTGGCTCCAGGGTTATATCGGATCCCCTTACTGCTGCTATTTGGTTGCGGTTTAGCGGCGATTTCGACTCAATGGCTGGTGTCACTTGTCCAGTTACCCGTTGGGTTATTTTTGTTGGGCAGCTATGGGCTAATGGGTTTATGGTTGGCTCCAGCAGTCTGGAAACGAGGTTTGCCAGTGGCGGTGGCGATCGCTTGTTTGCTACCGTTTGGAGTGCAGTTTAGCACGGGAGTTGGCACGCCAGCGCGGATCTTTACCGCTCAGATTGTCGAGTGGATTTTACACTCATGGCAGATTTCGGCAATTTCGGCAGGTGATGTGATCGTGTTGGAAACAGGGGTTGCCTATGTGGATCTACCTTGCAGCGGACTCAAGAGCATGTGGACAGGGACGCTATTTTTGCTGGCAGCTACTTGGCTGGAAGGACGGCAGATTGGGTTGCGCTGGGTAGGTGTGGGATTGGTGAATTTGGGGCTGCTGGCGATCGCCAATACCGGACGGGTATTGATTTTGACGATCCTCACCCACGTACTTCACCAACCAGCATGGGCAGAAATTCTGCACGCGCCCCTGGGTTTAATCGGCTTTGTGATGGCTAGTTTGTTAACCTGGGGACTGCTGCGGTGGGTGCCAAAGACGGGAAGTTTGGCGGGAGTGGAAGATCCTGCTGAAACTACCCTGATGGGACTGAACTGGCGATCACTATTGGGATTAGCGGGATTATTGCTAGCATTGGCGATCGTGCCATTACCACAGACAGATAGATTGATCGCCGCAGTAGATTTATCAAAATTGGAGTGGGTGGCACCGATGCAGACTCAACTAGTGGCTCTCAATCGTCCAGAACAGAAGTTTTTTGCTAACTATCCAGGTGTAACCACCCGCAAGCAACAATTCCAATATGGTGATCTGACTGGAACCTCAGTGCTTGTAGCCAGTCCAACTTGGCAAGCGCACCATTCACCGGAAGTCTGCTTGGCATCAATTGGCTACAAAATCGCGCCGGAGATCCAGCAGCTAGTAACGCCAGAGGTGACTGCTAGATGGTTGTCCCTAGACAATGGCAAAAGATCCGCTGTTTATTGGTTCCAATCGGCAACCAGTACCACTGATAACTTTAATTCTCGCTTCTGGGATGAAGTATTTCGGCGCGAATCGCGGTGGACGATGGTTTCGGTGGTGTTTGATGGAGCTGATTCGCCAGCATCTGCGGCAGTGCAAGGGTTTATCAAACAGACACACGATCAGATCGACAGGCTTCAGCAAGCCAAGGATTAAAATCTCCAGATTTCTTTTACCCCCAGCCCAAAATGAAATTACTATTCAAACTCCTTTTCTGGATCTCCAATATCACCTTCCTCCTCGTTTTTTGCGTAGGATTTTTGCCAACTTCTTCCGCGAGGGGTCGCCCGTTATATCCGAAGGATTAGCGGGTGGGGAATCGCGG
>JAJAYU010000026.1 GCA_026786125.1 Chamaesiphon sp. | reverse complement strand
TGCTGATTTACTTAGCGTCATTCAAACTTGTCGTTTTCAAGCTCGTTCTGCTATGGGTTTTTTCCGTGAGGCTATTTCTGCCCATTCTTGTGCCCTAACTATGCCTTCTCTTATTCCCCTTTTCTAGACCTGAATCCTTACGTAGGATAGAGTCTGGCCAACAAAGTATTGCTGGATAATATCTTTGAGTCGATTGTCACGTATTACCCGCGCGATCGCATTATCAATCGATTCTATATCCCCTGGCGCAAAATCACTAGCGCGTCCCAAATACACATTTTGAAAGCCCATTTGTGGCACGACCTTACCACCACGGAAGATGAGATCGTCCTGCGGCGATGCAGTGACACCGGGCGCGATCGCCGCTCGGTTGAGATTAATATCGCTATAGCTGGCAGCAGATTGGTAGTGAAGATACTCTGCTTCAGATCCCGGCATTACCTGGATTCGCATGGGCAAAGGGCCATATCTTTCATCGTTTTCAGACATAAGTATATTTCCTGCTTTTTAAGATTTCATTCTAATCACTCGATGGAGAAAATTACCGACTGTAGTAATTTTTGCAATAATTGTTGATATGCTTTGCGTCAGGGTGTTACATAATGTTAACCATCTGGCTTTTTTTATTTACAGAATTTGAACTAATAGAGTAGTCTTTAAGTTATAAACTGCCGCGAAGGAGTAGATAGACATGCCGATCGATCTTGGTGCTGCGTTAGCTTGGGAGAAGGCAAGTGCAGATGAAAAAAGAATGTTAGAAGATCTGCAAGGAAATATTTTGAAGGGTCACGGTAGAGAGCATACCCAAAATATTTTCTTTCACATCGATGCTAAAGAATCAGCGGAAGGTAGAAATTTTATCCGCTCTATATCTGGGTGGGTAAAGTCGGGCTACCGTCAACTTGATGAGGCTAAAAAATATCGACTTTATCGTCAAGATGCTGGTGCATTTGTTGGTCTGATGCTATCGGCGAGTGGCTATGCTGCACTAGGTATTCCCGATGACCAAATTCCTGCCGACGAGGCTTTTAGAAGTGGCTTAAAGAAGCGTCAGGATCTCTTAAACGACCCCAAGGTAAAAGCTTGGGATGAAGGATTCCAAGCTGAAATCCACGGGATGATTTTGATTGGTGGATTGGATGAATCTCAAGTCAGAAAAACCAGACGTAATATTCTGAAAATTAAACCAGAGTCAGTCACAATTTTGGGTGTGGAAACTGGATTGGCGATGAAGAATAAAAATGGCGACGGGATCGAACATTTTGGCTATGTAGATGGTCGCAGTCAGCCACTGTTGTTGGTCGAAGATATTAACAGAGAAGCAACTGACAATGGTGGGATCGATATTTGGGACCCTACTTTTCCACTCAAGCAGGTATTAGTACCTTGTCCGGGCGGACTATTAAAGGAACTGAGTTTTGGTAGTTACTTTGTCTTTCGGAAATTGGAACAAAATGTTAAAGGTTTTAAGGATAAAGAAGCCGCAATTGCTGATGAATTTGGCTTGAGTGGAGACGAGGAAGAATTGGCTGGAGCACTGATTGTCGGTCGATTTGAGGATGGGACTCCAGTTATTTTGCAAAAGACAGATAAGTTAATCGATCCCGTTCCGAATAACTTTGATTTTAGTGGCGATACTCAGGGTAATAAATGCCCATTTCATTCCCATATTCGCAAGACTAATCCCCGTGGAGATAGCGTGCGGGAATTTGGCGCAACTTTCGGCGTGACTTTGGAAGCCGAACGTTCCCATATTATGGCTCGACGGGGAATTACCTATGGAGCGAGAAATACAAAGATCGATGCTGATGGTCAAATTATCGAGCTAAAAGATAAACCGATTGGTGGGGTAGGTTTGTTATTTATGGCCTATCAAAGCGATATTGCCAATCAATTTGAATTTACGCAAGTTTCGTGGGCAAATAGTCCTCAGTTTGTCAAAGATGACGCTGGCATCGATCCGGTCATCGGACAGGGACAAAACCCAACATCCCAACAACAACCAGTTAAATGGGGAGAGGAAGCAAAAAAAACGATCGATTTTCAAGGCTTTGTGTCGATGAAAGGTGGGGAATATTTCTTTGCACCTTCGATTAGCTTTCTCAAAAATCTTTGAAATCAGGTGTTTATGAATGAGAATTAAATAAGATCCGAAATTACTACAATCTTAAATATCGATCGAGTTCGGGCGCATAAATTGCTCTAGCTCGATCGTCAAAAATGACAAGTTATATAACCTGAGATCGAGGCTCGATCGAGATTCTCGATCTCAATACTCATTTATGCTGATGGATTGGGTTTTAATTTCAGTCCTTGCTTTCGCCTAGTTGTAACTAGTTCGCAGGATCGAGAGGGGTTATACATAATTGCAACTTGGTTACCACCAAAAATCATGTGGAGATATTCAGATGGCCTTAATCAATGACGTTAAAACGATCTTAAATCGGCTCGCCCCTCTAGGGTGGAAAGATTTATTTGCGAAACATGGACTAGATATTACAACGACCGCTCTCGAACTAGAATTGACTCGCTCGCTAGCGACAATTAAGCGCAATTTACCTGGGTTTGAAACATTTACAAAATCGGGTATCAAAGCGATCGAACCCGGATCTCCAGCTAAAAGTTTGTTATATCATGCTCTGGCGAGTGCTGATGTCCATCCCACAACTGATGGCACGCCAAGTAACGATCCTCAAGTCTATCCGACACTCGATGAATTAGATACGATCGAGAACTATATCTACAGTCGTGCCAAGCGCAAGCTGAGTTCTTTTACTAATCCAGTAATTGTCATCGTCGCCTATCAATATCGGCATCCATTGAAATCGGCGCATGGCAAACATGCAGATCTCGCCTTCTCTAGAGTCGGAGTGTCGCGAGTGGGTACAGAAGCAGCTCGGTATGTAGCAGCATCTCGCAGTTTCACTTCTACGCCGATTGCTGGAGCTAAGGGATTTGCGGTGTTACCAGCCAGATATGGAGCCTTTATCGCCGAATATCGCAATCCATCGGTGGCTGATGCAGTCCTGCGGACAGTCGCTCTCGATCGAAATTTGACCTTTACCTTTCCCGTTCATAAACTGTTTTTGGGCAAAGAGTGTTTGCTGAATGAGGATGGAACGCCATTAGATCTGAAAACCTTTAAATTTGTTGAATATCATATCAACGAAAAGCTTCGCCGCATTCACACCAATGCACCAGATAACCCTGGCTTTATTAAACCTTTAGCTATTTTCGATCTCAATCTACCACCTTTCACGATAGACTCCACTAACTCTCCCGATTTAGTCACAAGTGAAAAACACGGTGCGAGTATTTTGCTCGTGCCTCACGCTCACCCTACGATGGTGCGGACAGCCACACAGAAAGTTGGTACTAAAGACGAGATTGCCAGATTTAAAGTCCCAAAAGAAATCAATGTTGGTAATAATCGCAATCGTTTTTGGACTTCACTTCAATTTCCGGTTGTGAATTCTCAGATCGGTCGGTCTGCTCCTGAATATGCCAATATGCGGCACGAAGTTATCGGCAATCCACAACAGGTAAAAGATCTGATAACGCTCAAAAATAGTGATTATGTGCCAAAACTAGCCACAGGTAATTATGAAGCCGCACATTTTATCGATGATACTTGTGATGGGGCGATCGGTCTCAAGATTAGAGGATTGACATTGCCAATATTACCTGCATATTCATTGGTAACAGCAATTGATTTCTTCCCACAAGTTGATCAAATTGATATTCAAAAATGGTTGGAGAAAATCGCCAATCAACCCATCGGATTAGGATCTCCAGATATCCAATTTGCCCAAGGTGGCCCCAGTCCCCTGAGCGATGGGAGATTTGTCGGACGGCAAATTAGTCAAAGCATTCCCAATCCAACTTTACCCGATCCGATGCAGACGACGGCAATAAAAAAGGCTTTTATCCGAATCGAAGCAGCTAATCTGACAGCAACAGCAATTGTCAGCACGGCTGCATCTGGAAGTGCTTTTGCCATCCCACCGACTGCGAATTTCCCCATCAGTTGGTTGCCAGATGCCGCCGCAAATGTGTTTTTTCCAGGTTGGGATATTGCCCAACATAGCGATGCAACAGGAAAACCGATCTATGCTGCCTATGGCTTGGGTAGTCCGTTTCCAGAAGATTCAAAACTCTGTGCGGCACTCAACTCTTTTTGGCCTGCGGTGGCACCAGATACAGCCCGAACATTTGGCAATGGTTCGACGGGCTTTCCATTGATGGATAGCGAACTGGGATATCATCCCCAACATCCTCGTGTCATTGCGGGAGAAATGCCATCTCAAACTGGCTGTGATGGAGAGTTTGCACCATTTTTTGAATCTGTTGATGGTAGTAACTTTGTCAATTTTGCTGACAAAGATCGATCGGATTATGTTAGCAATGCTTTAAATGGTTTATTTGGGTTGAATGGATTGGAATCTGTTACTGCCGAAGAAATGATTGCTCGGATGGAAGCTTTGCGGTTTTGCATTAAAACATTACCCCCAAATAGCGATAGTGTTCCACGTACCAACCTATGGTTAGTAACTGCCGAAAAAGTAAATGATTGGCCGACATGGAATAGTACCATCAATCCGAAAGCAAATGCTGCCTTAAAAGGGATGGGATATATCTATACCTTTGTGGATGAGCAAAACCCCTTTGGTGGAACGCCTGTAAACGATCCGCCCACGAGAAGAAGAAGCCAGTTTACCAGACGTTTTGATTGTCAACTCGATCGCACCAATTTATTTTTTAGTACGAATGGCGGTGCGTTTGTGCAAATTTCTCGCCCCTAATCGCCCCGCTCTGGCTCGGAAATCAAATGTATGACGTAATTGTTGTTGGGGGTGGGCCGGCAGGCTCGGCAGCCGCAATCGCCTGCGATCGGGCTAATTTGCGGGTGCTGCTGTTGGAAAAATACCCCTTTCCCCGAGATCGACCAGGGGAAACTCTGCATCCGGGGATCGAACCATTACTCGATCGGTTGGGTGTGCTCGAAGCAGTCTTGTCAGCAGGATTCTTGCGCCATCAGGGAAATTGGGTAAAGTGGGAGCGCGATCTACAATTCATCCCCTTTGGCGAGGATGAAACTGGCATTTGGCATGGATTCCAAGCTTGGAGAGCCGATTTCGATCGCCTGTTACTGGATAGAGCCATCGCTCTTGGGGTAAAGGTGTTGCCGCCATGTCATGCCGTACGTCCGATCCTTTGCGATGGTAGGGTAATTGGGGTGGAAACATCCCAAGGGATATTTGAGGCATCTGTTGTTATCGATGCGGCAGGCGGTCATCATTGGCTGGCAAAGCAGTTGGGATTAAATATTAAAACTTATTCTCAGCCGCTGGTTGCTCGCTATGGCTACGTGCGAGGGCAATGTCCGATCCGCGAGCGTGCTCCCGCCATTATTGCTGACGATTGTGGTTGGACTTGGACTGCCAGAGTTCGCGCCGATCTCTATCAGTGGACGAGGTTAAACTTCACAATCGAACGGATCGATCGAGGTTGGATTCCTGAAGAATTCGCCAACCTCCAAGCCGTCGATAAGTCGCGAGTGGCTGATGTAACTTGGCGGACGATCGATCGACCTGCTGGATTGGGTTATTTTCTCATCGGCGATGCGGCTGCTGTCCTCGATCCGTCATCCTCTCATGGCGTTCTCAAAGCCATCATGTCAGGGATGATGGCGGGACATGCGATCTCCCAAATCATCGAACGCGAAGCGCGCCACCAAGGCGATCGCAATTACTCCGAGCGGGTAGTAATTCAAGAGTACTGTCAATGGATTCGCGATTGGTTTGGGCACGATCTCGCAAGATTAACAGAACTCTACGCTCTGCTCTCAGATCGAAATAGATCCACCACGATTTAATTTTTAAGCATGTGATGATTAGTGAGTCGATCGACTGCTAGCTAGCAAATGCCTAAGCTTCAAACATTAGACCTCCTGCGAAAGTAAATCAATATTGGCTCATGCCAACAACTTGAGCGGATTTTTAGTATTAAGTTTTTTTGAACTAATCAGCTCCTAAAGCTACCCTCTACCCTCTACTCTCTCTTCACAGTCAACCTCGGACTTTCGCAGGAGGTCTATTACATATTGTCGATCCGTTATTGAAATCACTGTTAATAAATTGGTACTATTGCTCTAGCGAAATATTAATTTTAGTTGCAAACATCGATCTAATTACCAAAAATAATTTCGACAGTTACCAAATAAGCTACAATATGACTACTCAGTTAAAAGTGATCAATAATTAGTCACTTTAAATATTAGATTGAGATCCGATTAAGATCTTGACAATAATCGATATTAGATAAGTTCTCTAATAAATTTGTGAGTTTGAAAATTAGAAGTAGTACGACACTAATAAACTGATATAGCAATCCTAAATCATTTTCAAATTTATTAGTACTGTCATAATAATTTTTCAACCGCAGAGGTGCAGCGATGCGCGCTCGCCGGGAAACCCGACGGTTTAGCACGATCGAGACAGAGAGCGCAGAAAAAGAAAAAGATCTGGTAGTTTCTCATTTAGGATGGCTATAGTAATTTAATATTAATTAAGGAGTTAAGCCGATGAAACTCGTCCGTTTCGATCCACCCGCTAATATTGATGATTTCGATACCATTCCCAAGCAAAGAGATGCGTGGAGTGAGTTTTTATCTAATAGCTTCAGTGCCGAAATTCAAGACATTGAATCAGAGTTAGGAGTGGAAAAAAGCCAATTTTACAATCCAATCGATGTCGATACAACCGAGCCTAAACTCGAACCAGCAATTACTTGGACTGGCTTTCCAGCCTTAATCAAACGCAAGCATCCCGGCAACAAACGAGCGGCGCGGCAAGAGGCGGACAAACCGTTACCGAATGGGGAGCGGCCACAGGATGAATATCTAGAATGGTTTGTAACTAAACAAGCAGGCAAGATTAATCAAGTTACATTTACTTGTGAAGGCCCAGAATACTGGGAAGCTCTAGCACATGGATACCCATTGAGCTACTCCGGCCCCAAAACTGCGGGAGCGACGGGAGACAAAGCAAAATTGCTGGCACTCTATCAAAAATATGTCAGTCCTCAAGTGGTGATGGCCGATCTGTTTCGTAATGGCAGATACAATCGGTTGAACAAATGGAATACCACAAATGGGGCAATGCACTTAAATCAGCGCAACAACACATTGGGAGCGGAAATTAATATTGCCGCTCAAGCGACCATTTTGCGCCAGAAGGGGGGTATAACTTTAACCGATCCAGACGAACTGATTCGGTGCGGCCAATATGGGGCACCAGGTCGAGCCAGCGATCCGACGATCGGTGCAGCCGTTAATGGTCTCGCCCGCGATGGCTACTGGATAACGCTCCAAAATCCCATTGGACTCTATATCGACAGGCTCGATACTACAGGTTGGAAAAAACCGAATGGAACTCCAGTCGATCCGAGCTATTGGAAAATATTGCGAGGTTCCACAGGGAAAATTCTGCGTGCCGTTTATGAGGTACCCGCAGGAGCAGGATTTACAGTGGGAGATATTTTAATTGGTGGCGAAAAAATTGAATTTGGCGGACAGATCGCCGAAAAAATTACGATGAAACTGACTGGACTTGCCTTTAGTAAAGCTAAATTCCAAAATCCTGCGCGGGCATGTGTTGGTGTTGGCGTTCCAGTAGTTGCCGCAGTTGCAGCAGCAAGTGTGGGTGACGAACATCTCTCAGTTCGGAATGTGAATTTTTAGTTTTATGCCAGCAACCAACTCCCCCTCAAAATTCCCTACAGAGGATCTACTTGAAATTAACGATATTCAAGGTAATAGCTTGGCGGGGTTTAATAAGGATTTTCAGATGTTGTTATTTCTAAAAATCCACGATCGATCGATTGCCAAAGCTTGGATTCGCAACATTATCCCCCGAATTGCGACAGTAGCAGAAGTGTTGATGTTCAACAATTTGTTTCGCGCCTTACGCAATCGGCAAGGCGCAGATCCTCAAGGTTTGAGTGCTACTTGGATTAACATTGCCTTTACCTATGCAGGCATTCAAAAACTGGTTCCAGCCAAAGATGCCGAAGGGTTCGATCCTAGCGATCCTTTTCGATTGGGAATGCCAACTCGATCGGCTTTAATTGGCGATCCGATCGATCCGACGGCGATCGGACATCCAGATCGTTGGGTAGTTGGCGGTACGGATGCGAGTAAGTATCCCGATTTAGTCCTAATTATTGCCAGCGACGATCCGGCGCATCTTAACGCCGAAGTTACGCGGATTAAGTCGAGTATTACCGCTCCAGCCTCGTCACAAGGGGCCACTGACGGCTTAGAAATTATTTTCGAGCAACCTGGAGCTACGCGACCAGATTTACCTGGACACGAGCATTTTGGCTTCAAAGATGGTATCTCCCAACCTGGAGTACGCGGACGCATCTCCAAAACCGCTAAGGACTTCTTCTCTGCGCGATTTATCGACCCCAACGCCCCAGCAGCAGCTCGATTTGCCAAGCCAGGTCAACCCCTGATTTGGCCAGGACAATTCGTTTTGGGTTACAAGATGCAGCGCAATGACGATCCCATCCGACCGCAGCGGCCATTAAAACTTTCACCCAGTTGGACTAAAAATGGCTCATTTCTGGTCTTGCGACGGTTGCTACAAGATGTCCCCGCTTTTTGGAATTTTATGGAGCAGACAGCCGCCAAGCTATCCCAACAGCCAGGTTTTGCAACTATTACTCCAGAAATTCTTGCTGCAAAATTTGTGGGACGGTGGAAAAGTGGTGCGCCACTGATGCGAACGCCCATCGCCGATCGCCCAGATCTGGCTAAAGATAGTTTGGCTAACAATCACTTTGCTTATGGAGCTGATACTCAAAAACTGCCCCTAATTCCGATTGATGGCTATCCGGGAGATAATTTCCCCCCAGCAGATAGTACTACTTTTGGATCTGGATGTCCGTTTGCCGCCCATATTCGCAAAGTCAATCCCCGCGATCTAGGGACGGATGTTGGTAGTGCTAGCGATACTCTCACTCGCCTAATTTTACGGCGGGGAATTCCATTTGGTTCTCCCCTGGTAGATCCGTTACAGCCTACTGCTGTCGAGCTAGCAGAAGAACGCGGACTGCTGTTTATTTCCTACCAAACTTCAATTGAAAATCAGTTTGAGTTTGTAGCTCAGGATTGGGCGAATAGCGAATTAAACCCGCCGATAGGTGGCGGTCACGATCCGATTATCGGTCAAAATCAGGAGCAGGGGAACGACCGCACTCGGATTTTCGATCTAATGGGTACGGATGGCTCGATCGAAACAATTGAAATCCCGATCGATTGGGTGATTCCCACTGGTGGCGGTTATTTTTTCTCGCCTTCGATTTCGGCTCTAAACACGGTTTTTGGGGGGTGAGTAGCATTGGAACCAAAAACTGGGTTAAGGATTCCAAATTAATCAAAACCCACTCGTGGAGAGGGTTGTCATTAACTCAGACCCGTACCGTCCTCGATCCAGATTGACACGCACCCACTATCTACCAGAAAATCTCCCCCCCCATTGGCATCCGTCCATAATCCTTCTGCCTTATCGCCATAGAGATCGTAGCGACCGCGAACAACCAGAAAAGCATTATCAATAAATTTGATGGTCGCTAGATGATAGAACCGTTTGTTAAATCTTCCCGTATTCATCCGCATCGACTGCACCGCCCTAGCCGCCGTATTGATCGCAACCGCCATCGCACCCTTGGCATTCGGTGTGAATCCCATTCGTACCCACCCAGCAACGGTGCGTTCAGCATAGTAACGTTCTTCACCCAATGCAAATTCTTTTCGCAGTTGCAAGAGTAAATCTAGATAATCTCGACCTTTTGGTTTCCCTTCATGATATGCATTGTTATTAAAACTATAGTAATCGGGAAAAAAGATACAGGGATATCCGCGATCGCGCAACAAGATAAAAGCATAGGCCAACGGCTTAAACCATTCCTGTACGTGAGACTCAAATTCTCTGCCAAATTGGTAGTCATGATTTTCTACAAACGTAACTGCCTTGGCTGGCTGTTCCGCCGTCAATGTGTTGTAGTTCAAAGCTCTAAGATCGAACCTGTCTCCTTTCAAACTAGCGTCTCTAAACAAAAACCTGAGTGGAAAATCAAACAAACTAATATCTTGCGGGTACTCCCCCGACGCGGTAACTTGTGTCAGATAATTATGCAAGATACTAGACTGCCCAGAATAAGCAATATACTCACCTACCGCAAATAGGGGCTTACCCGTTTGCGCTCTCACATGTCCCAGCCATTCTCGGATATATCCAGCAGAAATGTGTTTGACCGCATCTAGCCGCACACCATCCAGTCCAATTTCTTTGACAAACCATTGTCCCCAAAACTTGACTTCTTCACGAACATCGAATCTACCATAGTCGAAATCGGAATCTTGAAGGTAATCATAGTTGCCTTTTTCCAAGGAAACCCACTTCTCAAAGTTCTTGAATTGAGGGTTATATCCTGCTTCGTTCGCTATGAATCTATAAATATACTTTCCTCCCTGTTCGTTAAAAATATTGCCATTTTGTCTGATTTGAGCGGCCGTATCGACACTATCAAAATGGCGCGAACTCCATTGAAAACTTGAATATTTATTAGCCCTAGCTGCAAAAGTAAACTTTGTAAATGCTTTAATCTCAATCTCACCGCTTTCCAATCCTGGCTTCCATCTTTCATTATTTCGATCGTCTTTATCGACTCTGATCGCTTCCCAAAAATCATCTTCATCCCCACCTGCTTGATGATTGATAACGATATCTCCATATACCTGAATATATCTTTTATTATCGTCTTTGACTAGATTGCCACTGACTGATTTTTTATACCCATGTAAAGCATTAATTGCTTCGTGCAGTTCTTCCTTTGTGCCATACTTAGTTCTGACTGCACCTCTGTCATTAAATTCACCGAGATCGAATCGATCGTAAACATCATAACCTTTACTCCTATTCTCTCTACTCATATCCGTTGATGCACCTTTATAAGCAGGTGGAACCCAAACAGAATCGATGCCTATTTTGCGAAGATGGTCGGCTTCTTCTTTGAGAAAAGCCCACAGTGATTTGTCATTTTGAACTGAGTCATCCTCTAGTAAAAACCAATGAAAGAATTGGAAGAGGACACCATTGATATTATTTGACATCGAATTAAGCGTATTAAATAAGATTAAAAATTGAATTATTAGAAATGAGAGTTCTGTAAATCGATTTTCGGTTGGGAAGCCCGATTTTGAGAATCAACTAAACAGTAGCTATATTAAATAGTAGATGTATTAAATTCATTTATCTTAGCAGTAGTATTATTAGATTAGCGTTACACACGACACAATATATAATTAAAAATATTTACATTATTAATTTTTTGGTTCGATAATAGAGCGCGAACGGACAAAAGAAACCGCGCGCGCGCCCCGGTCGTAATTGTGGGTTAAGTTATAAATCTCACGTAACGACCTTCCGTTTGGGCATCCTCCCGCGCATAAGAGACCGCATGAACTTGATTGCCAGCAGCATCTCGCAAGCGGATCGTACCCCCTTGATTGCCCAACTGTGCGGTGTTGCCAGAAAGCGTCACCCGGAGAGAATCGCCAGCTCCTAAGATCCCAGTCAGAGGTTCGGCATTATCATTGCGATCGACAATACTCCAATTACTCAGATCCACGGCAGCGGATGAAGCATTGCCAATTACCACCACTTCTTTACTAGGATCGGCACCAATAGGATTGACCAATGCCCGCTCGATATAAATTTCGGGATTGGATACGCTAACCCCGCCGCCATCATCGGGTATAGTCCCAATTCCTGCCCCAGCCGGAATCTGTCGCGAAGTTGGAATCTGGTTGCCATTACGATCGTCGGTCGGCAACCATTGCGTCTGAAACCTCAGAAACAAGCCAACGTAACGATTGGCTAATTTGAGAATGATGCCACCATCTTGAAAAGTGCCATTATCGCTCTCAAAGCGACCGGGTGGATTGCCCTGATTCAGATGAATCTGATGTACGCCTTGAGTGGTGCCAAACTCTACATCGCTCGGTCGGGGAGTTGAAGGTTGACCCTGCTTGGGAAACTTTTCACCAAAGACAAAGATATCGCCACCCTGTGCCTTGAGATTTTCTAACTCTGTAGTTAAGCTATCTTGCAAATCGTTATTGGCACCCGGTCTCGATGGTGCTACTTCTACACCAGTCGGCCAGTCGAACAAGGGTGCGCGCAAAAAATCTAGAGACTTAGTGGCGGAACGATCGCCTGCTGGGAGGAGATTAAATCCTGGGGCGAGGCTGGATAAGCTAGCCAGGATGGGGTGACTTTGGAGCGGATCGACGCGGTGAAAGATCAGCAACGACCCATCACCCGACAAAACGTTAACAGGGACTCGCCAAACAGCATTATTGCGATCGATAACTCTGATTTGGAGATGGGGGGAGTCTAGATCGTCTTCCCGCTTGAATCGATCGACCTTTCCTTGCAAAACTCCATACTCTCTAAACATTGGCAACCCCGATTTAGACTGCTAGAACATCGAGCTAGTATCGATCGGCAACAGGTTAGATATGCTAATTGACTTGTAGTAGCTCAATGTAATCATAGGAAACCAAAAGCTAGCTTTTCTCTTTAAGCAATAAATTGTAATAAGGATTGCGATCTCTTGTGATACATCAAAATTTTGTCAATTTAGCAAAACAGGTACGGTTATACTTATACCGCTCGATCGACCTCGTGGCTAATTTGAAGATCGCCGATCTATTCTATCGAGCGGAGTTTAATTAGTTAGCCAAGGAAAAATTTACTGAAAATTACTTGAAGTGTTGAGTTGATTAGCATTGGAACCAAAAACCGGGTTAAGGATTCTGAATTTTCTGGGTTTCCCTCAATTAGTCGCTTGCTTTCCCACCAGTCTCCACCAACAAGCCCTCCAGCACCCCAGAAGCCCCTTTCTGCTGTTGTCGTCGCTTATCATCATACAGAGTCAAAGTATTCATCTGTGAATGCCGACTCAACGCCTGTGCCGCCCTGATATTACCGTCACTCGCATCCAAAAACGCCGTAATCGAACTGTGCCGCAACCGATGCGGTGAAACCCGCCGCTCGATCCCCGCAGCCTCAGCATATCCCTGAACGATCCTGTAAATACTATCCCCAGCAATCCTCGCTCCATAACAGTTATGGCTCAAGGAAGTGATTAATGGCTGTCCTGGCTCATTACGCGGATGAAAATGCAGCCATTCCTCCAGCGCATGATTCACACCGTCGCTCAGATCGATCCCCTCCTTCGCTCGTTTCCCCTTCCCCAAAATCATCAACTTCTGCTGCTGGGGTAAAAAATCCTCAATATTCGCATTGGCAATTTCCCCCCGCCGCAGCGCATTCCCCCAGAACAACAGCATAATCGCATAATCCCTCACCCCGATCGGCGTACTGGGATCGATTGCATCGAGCATTGATTTAAACTGTTCGATCGAAATCCCTCTAGTATCGCGATAGCTCTCGCTGGGGATACTCTCGATATCACTCAGATCGATCGTAGTTTTACCCAGCTTCCGCGCCATATCCACCAAACTCTTAATCGCCGCCAGCCGGACATTAATCGTACTTGGTGCGAGATTTCGATCGATCGAGTGACGACGATACCGGAGTACTATTTCGATCGCGGCATAGCGATCGAGATTTAGAAATTCCGCGATTGTCTCTGGAGTCGCAGAGCCATCATAAGCAAACTGGCAAAAATTCTCGATCGCTTTAACATACTGTTTTCTAGTACTATCAGCAATCTTCAATTGCCCAAACTCCGCCCAAAGATCATCCGAAGAGACAACGGGAACGGATACAGGAACTATCTTTTGGATGACAATCTCAAGCATGACTATTCGACAATTAGACTGACGATATCCCCTATAATTTGGACTTTTTCTGCCAACTCAGTTGGAAAGATTCGACGTTTAGTAGTAGGTGATAGTGTTTCCTCAATCACCGTTACAACCACGCGGGCAGAATGCACCGCAGATGGTCGATCTACTAACCACTTCATCTCACCATTTTCATAAATCGCTTCATAGCTTTTCAACATAGCTTTATTTCCAGTGATATTCGATCTGGGTTAAGAACAATTCTACTAATGATTAGACTAATATTTTCGCGATGTAATCTCGAAATTATGGATGTTGAGAAAGTCTCATTTGGCTTGCCACTCCTGGGCGTACCAGAGAGTACTCAATTTCCCAAATTCAAACCGCGAGTAAGGATTTAACCCCGTTCTCAACTGCTGCAATAAGTCCTTTGAATATTTCAATTCCTGTCCGATGGCCCCCAACATCGCTCGAACTCTGGGCGGTTCGGCATGGGAAATCGCCACCAATCGATCGAACCTTCCAGGGACTCGAATATGATCTAGTAGTTGTTGGTTTGTCTCTTCAGATGATAAATCGCTCCATTCACCACGCGATCGTAAAAAGTCCAGTAGGGCTGCTTCGGTAGCCGATAAATTCTCCCAGGTACTCGGACGACGGGTATAAAGTTTCGCTCTTTGTCCCAACCACGCTGTCGGTAGACTACTCGCAGTAGTGGCAAAAGTCCCATCGATTGCATTTTGAGTTGTAAATCCGAGTAAATTAGCGGCATTTACTCCGGCTGGATAGACGCGGGTTTGAGTAAGTTGATAGGGTAATTCAGATCGAACTGGTTGGCTGTAACCGAATCGAGTGGGACGAGGGTGGTAGTAATGTCCTTTGCTAATGCGTTGGAGGATACCTTCTTTGACCAGTTGGGTGAAGGTTTTAGCAATGGTGGCTGAGGGATAGTCGGCTAAGTCTTGAT
>JAJAYU010000025.1 GCA_026786125.1 Chamaesiphon sp. | reverse complement strand
GATGCCTTGGGTGCCGCCCATAGGGATCACTTTGTGGGTGGGGAGATAGGGGGCGAGATGTGCCATGACACCGATCGGTCCCATGCCAGGGCCACCGCCACCGTGGGGAATGCAGAAGGTTTTGTGGAGGTTGAGGTGACAGACATCTGCGCCGAAGTCGCCTGGGCGACATAAACCGACTTGGGCATTGAGGTTGGCTCCATCCATGTAGACTTGTCCGCCATGCTCATGGACGATCGAGCATATCTCGACAATCGCTTCTTCAAATACGCCGTGGGTGGAAGGATACGTCACCATCAATGCGGCTAATTTTTCCGCATGTTTAGTTGCTTTGGCGCGTAAGTCTTCAACGTCGATGTTGCCATCATTGTCACACGCGATCGGGACTACTTGCATTCCAGCCATGACTGCGCTGGCGGGGTTGGTACCGTGGGCAGATTGGGGGATGAGGCAGACATTGCGATCGACATCACCGCGCTGTTGGTGATATTCGCGAATGACTAAGAGTCCGGCGTATTCGCCTTGGGATCCGGCGTTGGGTTGGAGTGAGATCGCGTCAAAGCCAGTAATTTCGGCTAACCAGCATTCGAGATCGTCAAATAACACTTGATAGCCTTGAGCCTGTTCGACAGGTGCGAAGGGGTGAATTTGACCGAACTCTGCCCAAGTGACGGGTACCATCTCGGAGGTGGAATTGAGTTTCATCGTACAGGAACCGAGGGGAATCATGCCGTGGGTGAGAGACAGATCCTTCGATTGCAGGCGGGTGATGTAACGCAGTAGCTCGGTTTCAGAGTGATAATTTTTAAAAACTGGGTGAGTCAGGTACTCGGAGGTGCGGGCTAAAGTGGAGGTTTGGATACTGGATTTTGAGCTAATATTCTCGATTTCTGAGAAGGTGAAATCGGGTGCTTTGTCACCTGCAAAAATCCGCCATAGATCCATCACATCAGCAGGTGTGGTAGTTTCGTCGAGCGAGATGCCAATGTGATTAGCATCGATCAATCTCAAGTTAATTTGTTGAGATTTTGCTCGCTCTAAGATAGCCGTAGCATTTTCAGGTGTTTTTACCTGGAGCGTATCAAAATAGGGTGCATCGCCGATCGAGTAACCTAGTTTAGTTAAGCCACCGGCGAGGGTAGTAGTTAGATTGTGAATGCGGGATGCGATCGCTTTTAATCCCTCTGAGCCATGATACACCGCATACATCCCCGCCATAATTGCCAGCAGAACCTGGGCGGTACAAATATTACTCGTCGCTTTATCGCGGCGGATATGTTGTTCGCGAGTTTGGAGTGCCAATCGCAGGGCAGTTTTACCGCGTTTATCTTTGGATACTCCTACTAAACGACCAGGAATTTGTCGCTTGTAAGCATCTTTGGTCGCGAAATAAGCGGCATGTGGCCCACCATAGCCTAATGGGATACCGAACCGCTGGGTATTACCGACGACGATATCTGCACCAAATTCGCCAGGTGGTTTTAATAATGTCAGGCTGAGTAAGTCGGCGGCGACGGTGACGATTGCGCCTGCTTTGTGTGCTTGTTCGATTACTTCCTGATAATCATAAACAGCCCCATCAGTGGCCGGATATTGTAATAACATCCCAAATATTTCTTGACTAAAATCGATGTTTTTATGGTCGCCAACTACGACTTCAATCCCTAATGGAATGGCGCGGGTTTTAATTACGTCGATCGTTTGGGGATGACAAGCTTCGGAGATCCAAAAAGTATTAAACTTGGTCTTCTGAATTCCGTAGCTCATACTCATGGCTTCCGCTGCTGCTGTACCTTCATCGAGGAGCGAGGCATTGGCGATCGCCATCCCCGTCAGATCCATAATTACGGTCTGATAATTGAGTAAAGCTTCTAATCTACCTTGAGAAATTTCCGGTTGGTAGGGCGTATATTGAGTGTACCAACCAGGATTTTCGAGGATATTTCTTTGGATAACAGTCGGGGTGATGCAATTGGCGTAGCCCATGCCAATATAGGAGCAAAAAACTTGATTCTGTGACGCAATCTGTTTGAGCTTATTTAAGACAGTATACTCACTTTGAACAGTTTCAATTGCTAGAGGTTGCTTGAGTTGAATTGCTGCTGGTACCGTCCGATCGATCAACTCGGTTAAACTGGCTACACCTAATACCTTCAACATCAGATCAATATCTGCTGGTTGTGGCCCAATATGCCGTTGAATAAACTCACCAGTGGGCCAGGGAGTGGCATCAGTAGCACTAGAAAGATTGGCTGGATCAGTAAACCGAGAAATAGATTGCGTCATAGAAACCGAGGTAGATAAGAGCTGGAGTACTTTAATGTAATAGATTTGGTTGAATTTGGGTATGGGAATTGGACTAATTTACCCAATTAAAACTCTCTACGCACCTTCGACTTTGACTCGATATTCAGCCGCTGAGAATGTACCGTCAAGTGCGCTGGCATCATCTACTTGAACTTCGAGCAACCAGCCGCCAGTGTAGGGTTCTGTGCTAATTATTTCCGGTGCATCGATCGCGCTATCATTCCGCTTAATTACCTTGCCACTGACTGGTGCTTTGAGATCTTCCACCGCTTTAACAGACTCGATCGATCCAAAGGCAGTCCCCTTGGTAATTGTGTCACCAACTTCTGGTAATTCGACAAATACTATATCCCCCAATTGATCGACTGCAAAGGCACTCACGCCGATTTTGGCGATGCCTGCGGTCACTGCTACATACTCATGTGAGTCTGTGTAACGTAAATTTTCGGGGTATTCAAAGCTCATCTGGGATTCTCCTATTCTTTAGTCTGCTCTAGCATAGCGATTTATGGAATAAGTTAGAACATAATTGGATAAAATTGCTGGCACCCTACACGATCGAAAATTAAGGAATGTAATTTTTTCAGGCTAGAGCAAGAACCAGGGAGCAATTGGGGATTATGATGAGAAAAATTGTAAAGTTTCGTAAGAAAGAGCAGTTATAAAAATATGTCTATTCCTTTATTAGAATACGCTCCTTCGAGCCAGAACTCACGGGTCAAAGGCTACGAAGTCCCTGGTGACGAGCAAGCCAGAATATTTTCTACAGATAATTTACTATCATCTGGTCAGATTAGCGACCTGATCGAAGCTGCTTATCGCCAGATATTTTTCCATGCTTTTGCGTCCGATCGAGAAAAGTTCTTGGAATCCCAATTGCGAAGTGGTCAAATCACTGTCCGTGACTTCATTCGGGGATTGTGCTTATCCAATACTTTCACTAATAGTTTCTACAATCTCAATAGTAACTATCGGTTCGTCACACATTGTGTCCAGAAGATCCTCGGACGTGACGTGTACAACGATGCCGAAAAAATCGCTTGGTCGATCGTGATTGGTACCAAAGGTCGGGCAGGCTTTATCAATGACTTGCTCAATAGCGAAGAGTATCTAGAAAACTTCGGTGATAGTATTGTCCCATTCCAACGGCGACGGGTATTGCCGTCTGGTGCGAGTGAGTTGCCGTTCAACATTCAATCTCCCCGCTACAATGAGTACTATCGTGGTAAATTAGGCTTTCCCAAAGTGGTTTGGTCGGTTACACCACGGAGTTCCCAACCTGTTGCTCAAAAACCCAAAGCTGGCGATCCTGCACTATACAAGGAAATGGCTCAAAGTCTTGGTTTCTTGGGCAATCCACCGCAGTCGATTTCTGCGCTTAATCTAGATTACCAAAATCTAGTGCCACGGAGATAGGGGTTAGACTTTGGGCTTTAGGCTTTAGTTTCAGTTGCGAGAGTGGCTAAAATAAAGACAGTGCCCACCCTACTACTAGAATGATTAGACTAAAGCCTAAAGCCCAATCCCTAAAGCCTATCCGGTCAGTGAGCGGAGCCGTTGGCATCGCCTGCGCTT
>JAJAYU010000024.1 GCA_026786125.1 Chamaesiphon sp. | reverse complement strand
GTGGATGATAGTACCGCGCAGCGGGAAATGATCAAAGAGCTACTCCAAGCTAGTGGGATGATCGTAAATGTCGCTATGGATGGCGAACAAGCGATCGCAGTTGCCTTGGAAATCATTCCAGACATCGTAGTCCTCGATGTAGTCATGCCCAAAATGAATGGCTATGAAGTTTGTCGCAAACTCAAATCCGATCCCAAAACTCAAGATGTACCCGTAATTCTGTGCAGTTCTAAAAGTGAGGATTTTGATAAACACTGGGGGATGCGACAAGGTGCCGATGCTTATGTCTGCAAACCGTTTGAGCCAGTAGAATTGCTCACTACGATCAAACAGTTATTACGAGGCTAGATCTAATGGTACTAAATTTAGATTTTTTGACCAGTGATGATGCACCCAATCCTGCTGAGGTAAATAGTGGTAGTCGCGAAGGCGAATTGTGCTTGCGGTTTGAGGTACCTTCCGGTAACGAGTTTGCCCTCGCTGCTTCTGGGGTGCGCGAGGTGATGTCAGTTTATCTCGATCGAATTACGCCCATTCCCAATGCTTCACCATTTTTCTTAGGAACCTATAATTGGCGCGGTCAAGTAATTTGGATCGCCGATTTGGGTCAATTTCTCGGCGACCAAGTGTTGGTAAATACCGATATCAGTGAAATTTCGATTCTGATTGTGGAGGAGCAAGAACTAGTAATGGGTTTTGCCGTTCATACAGTTGCGAATACCGAATGGTTGAATGTCAATCAAAATCTCGCTGCCGAGCGGGAGATTCCAGCCGCGATGAAAGCCTTTGTCAAAGGCGTTTATGCCATATCTGGATCGGATACGCCAGAGCTAAGATTGCTAGATCAAGTAGCAATTCTCCGCTCTACCCACTGGACTATCTAATGATTAAATTAAAGCTTATAAAAAACAACCGATTCATAAACATAGCTCGTTATTGACAGGAACTAACATGATTTCCAATTCTGATTACACCCAAGACTATACCCAAGAATATCAATTAGCTGAGGCTGCTTATTTACAAGGGAACTATGAAAAAGCTGCGGCTATTATCGATACCCTAGTTACCAAATTTCACGACGATCCGAGTGTCAGGCTACTACGAGGACATATCTACTGCTATGGTTTGTATCAGTACGAAATCGGTAAAAAAGAGTATGAATATGTCCTGACCATTTCTACAGATCCTGAATTTATTCAGTATGCCAATAGTGGCTTGGAGTATGCCAATTCTTGTCTGAGTCAAGCGGTCGATCGGGTTGACAAACAACAGTTTGGTAGTGGTGATTCAGGCGGACATTACCGTGAGACCACCACCGATCCAGCCGAATTAATGACGTGGAGACAACCAGAAGATCTGACTGCTGATGAAGATTTCGATCTAGCTGCTCTCAGTTTCAATGTCGATATGTCGGGACAACTATTTCCCAACCAAGCTACAGATTTCTTCTCTGAGGGTTCAAACTCTGTCGATTATTCACAATCATCTCGTGCCAATCTTGCCACTGGCTTCCACAATAACGAACAAGAAACCCTAACTGATGCTTTTGCGTTTGGTTACACCCAAACAGAGAGCGAACAAACTGGCAGTCTTGACACCGGACTACTGCAAACGTTCTCGGCTGAAGAAAAAACTGCGGTAGGCGATGATACTGGCTTTTTCAATATCTCCCCAGCCGCTCATCGGGCATTTGCTAGCTTCGATCCAGATCGAGCTGAATCTCCCGCTGATGTTGCCGCCGATGCACCACAGCCCCAAGCTGGTGAGATCGATCTAGCCGATCGACCCACGATGATTTTTGCCAGCAATCGACCAGATGACAACGCCGCTTTTAGCGACACAGATCGGCCAAATTCTGGCTTTTCAGTGGCGGATATCTCCGATGCCCTGAATGAAATTAGTGGGGCATTGCCACAAGCTTGGCCACCATTCAATCAGTCTGCCGAACAGCCTAATCTAGCTCCAGAAGCTGATAGTGGCGGCACACAATCTGGCTTTTTCGATCTACCAGACAACTTCCTGGCACCACCCGATCGAGCTTCAGCCGATGGCCCTAAATCTTCAGGGATGTTTGACGATAGCTCCACATTTATCAATGGCGTGTCGATCTCTGGAATCAAAGTGCCCCAGACATCGATGGATAGTGCCATCTATCGAGATGATCAGACCCAAATGACCAACATCAAATCTGCTGGTGGGATTTTGGCACCATTTGAAAATGCTTCATTCCAGAAGAAACAGTGGTTGATTTCGGGTGCGGCAGGTATTGGTGCGGCTGTGGCGATCGCTGGCGTTACCTTTGGTTGTAGCTTGACACTCGATCGCAAGGATGAAGCCGCACGGGAGCCACTCCAACGGGCTGGCTTAATTATGATGGTAGTCGGTGGTCTGACTAGCTTTGGGATTACTAGAATCCTGACTGGACGCTACACCAAGCAGGTGACTCGAAGTGTGCGGGATCTCCAGTCCAATTTTGAGCAAGTCTCTCAGGGCAATATGTCCGCCAGCGCCACGGTATCTTCCCAGGATGAACTTGGTACACTCTCTTCATACTTCAACTACATGTTGCAGTCGGTTGTGACCAGCAACTCGGAAGCCCAACGCAAAGCCCGTGAAATGGAACTAGCCAAGGATGAACTCCAACGCCAAGTAATCCGCCTGCTCGATGACGTAGAGGGTGCCGCACGGGGAGATCTGACCGTGAAAGCGGAAGTAACTGCTGACGTACTTGGTGCGGTAGCTGACTCGTTTAACTTGACGATCGATAGTCTGCGCCAGATTGTTCAACAGGTACAAGTTGCGGCGGTTCAGGTCAACCAAGGTTCAACCGAGAGTGAAGCATTTGCCCGCCGACTCTCCTCGGATGCCCTCAGCCAAGCGGAAGAACTCGCTGTCACCGTGAACTCCGTCCAAATGATGACTGCCTCGATCAAACGGGTAGCCGAAAGTGCGCGGGAATCGGAAGAAGTAGCCCGCACCGCATCTGCCACTGCTCTCAAAGGTGGTGAAGCAGTAGAACGGACGGTAGCAGGTATTCAAGAGATTCGGGAAACAGTTGCTGAAAGTACGCGGAAAGTAAAACGTCTAGCGGAATCCTCCCAGCAGATTTCTCAAATCGTCTCGGTGATCTCCCAAATTGCCTCCCGTACCAACTTACTTGCACTCAACGCCAGTATTGAGGCAGCCAGAGCAGGTGAATCCGGTAAGGGCTTTGCAATCGTAGCTGATGAAGTTCGCCAATTAGCCGACAGAAGTGCCAAAGCTCTCAAAGAAATCGAGCAAATCGTCCTCCAGATTCAAAGTGAAACTTGCTCTGTAATGGCATCGATGGAACAAGGTACCCAGCAAGTTATCGCTGGTACCAAACTCGCCGAAGAAGCCAAACGATCGCTCGATGACATTATTCAAGTATCCAGCCGGATTGATGCCCTGGTGCGATCGATTACCACCGATACGATCGAGCAACGGGAAACCTCCAAAGCAGTTACTGAAGTAATGCAATCCGTCGAGATTCAAGCTCAGTCAACCTCCCAAGAAGCTCAAAAGGTATCTTCATCCCTTGAAAATCTGGTTGTCGTTGCGAGAAATCTACTTACTTATGTTGAGAGATTCAAAGTTGAGTAAGGGATTAGGGGATAGGGATTAGGGGATAGGGATTAGAGAATAGGGAATAGCAAAAAAGAGGACACAAGTGTCCAACTCCCAATCTAATTATCCACTATCCACTATCTACTATCCCCTACCCCCTATCCACTATCCCCTATCCCCTATCTCCTAGTTATGGAACACGATCGCATCCTAGGCTACTTCTTAGAAGAAGCCGTCGAACACTTGAACACGATCGAGCAAGGCTTGCTCAATCTCCCCGAAACAGTCAAACAGCCCGCGATGATTCGGGAGCTGTTTCGGGCGGCACATTCGATCAAAGGTAGTGCCGCCATGCTAGGGCTGGCCGATGTGCAGAAAGTGGGCAATCAATTTGAAGCCAATTTCAAGCTGCTCAAAGAACAGCCCCAAATTGCAGTAGATAAACAGCTCCAATCCCTATTTCTGGAAAGTTTTAGATTCTTGCGCGCCGGAATCGAGGAAGTGAGAGTATCAAAAGATCCGTATCGTCAAGATCCCAATACACCCGATCCGATCGGCGATCCAGTCTTTGAAGAGCTAAAATCTTATCTCCAACAGTTGCTCTCCACGACTGAGCCAACGGTGGCAACTGTTCATAGCCAAAATCCAGCTCGCGATGCCCTAGAGCAAGTCTTTGGTGAATATGTCACCCGCAAACTAGCTGAAATCACTAGCCTTTGTTCACAACCAGATCGACCGGACATTCGCACCCAAATTCAACAAATTTGCCAAAAATTGGGCAACTTAGGCGAAAACTTCGAGTTTTTGGAGTGGACAAATCTATTTACAGCTTGCCGATTGGCAACTGCTAATCCCGCGAATCATCTCCCTAAATTGGGCGCAACGATCAAGATTGCCATCAAACAAGCGCAAATTTTAGTTTTAGCCGATCGACATCAAGCCATCAGTATTACTCCCGATCTAGTTGATGCGATCGATCCACGCAATAGTGCCGATCAACTAGTACCGGAAAGTATCGGAACATGGGGGTTAGATGACATTGCTAGTATCGATCTCAACTTGGGCACTACCACCCAAAAATTAATCGGCAGAGATAATCATCCGATCATTTTACAGCAACAACAGCCCGTTGCCGTATCATCAATTAGTAGTTCCGGTGGATCTTTTAACTTTGATGATAGCGATCTATTTGCCGATCGAGCGACGTTCTCTGAGCTAGCAGTTGATGCCGATGAGTCGGAACTGAACGAGTTCATGAACTTACTTAGTGATGATATGCCAACCGAAGGTACCTGGATGGACGATGATTTCTTTGGGCAGGAACTACCGCTCAAAGATCTAAATGATTCGATGTTCTTACAGCCCAATACGGCTATCGCCGATCTAGTCGCAGATGATCCCAAACCGATCACCATTGATTATGATAAAGAAACATTTTATTCACCAGATTTTGAAGGGATCAATGAGAGTGAGATCCCCAATTTCTGGTCAGATACCAAACTAGCGGCAGCACAACATCAACCGATCGATCTGGGATTGGATCTCAATCCTACCGATCGACAATTTCAACCAGAATTAGGCTCGAATCTAGATCTCAATTTTTCGGCTCCAGACTTTGGCTTGGATCGACCAATGAGTCAGCTATTCCCCACTGTTGCTGCACCTGAAAACTGGCCGGAAGTAGCCGATCCACTCCTCACCGACCTCACAGCCGTTGAGCATCAATTTGAGCCAAATGATTTTCAGATCGATCTCCCATCAGCAGTTGAAGCAGCTACTATCGTTGAGCATCCGATCGATAGTTTTGAGCCGCAATTAGTAGACGATCTTGTCCCTTCGACTGGAGATGGCAATTTATCGACTTCAGATATTCTCTTGTTTGAAGAACTTGGTGATCATCAATCACCAGCAGCTCTAGTCGAACCAGAAAGTCAAAATGCTAGTAATGAGGATCAACTTTCAGACGAATTAGGCGACTGGATCGATCTAGCGATCTACCAAAACCAACTTAATCAAAATCCAATTGACGATTTACAAGGTTTAGATCTAGACATCCTGAATGACATCGAAGCCGGAATTACCGCTTCGATCGATAATGATTTAGCTGACTTTAACTTTGATGCTTTTGGCGCGGCTAGTTTGATCGAAACTCCTGTTATCATCGACAATCCGGTTGAAGCTGAAATAACCCCATCTATTGGTGCTAGTTTTGATGATTTCAATCTTGAGCAAATCGGCGACGATCGATCAACCGAAACTGGTGGTATGACCACTGATTTTGCTGATTTAGGCTTAGATTCAGATTTAAGTCTCGATCCACCATCTACGGGATTTGGAGATTTTTCCGAGTTAGATTTCGATTTGGGGGATATTAGCAGCGATATCGCCAGTCAGGAATTGACTGATTTGGGTGATATATTAGGTGAATTACCCGAATCAAATCTCGCTGAGATGGATGATTTTGATGCACTATTTAGTGGTGAGCAGATCTGCTCAGATGCCTCTGGAGCAACGTTTGACGATCTAGATGCCCTGATGATCGATTCGGAGCCAACCGCTGCCCTTGAGTCTAATTTTGACGATCTGGATGCATTAATGG